>NZ_DASYBS010000030.1:0-73839 GCF_036500665.1 Cedecea sp. | reverse complement strand
CCACCGGCTATCACCCAAACATTCGGGGTCGTTCGCGATTCGTTCCCGACGATCGCTCTCTTTCGCTGTTCCCGACAGCTCAACCCCGCTTGAGTTGGGTCATAACCGGGGCCGATGAGAGACGGGGACAAATCTTCCCCTCACCCCAGCCCTCTCCCCAAAGGGGCGAGGGAGAAAACAAAAGCTATGGGAAACATTGTTTATCCCCTCTCCCTTCCAGGGAGAGGGTTAGGGTGAGGGTAAAAATAAGAAGCGAGGCTCGGTTCCGGCTTAAATCGCCTCCGTTTTCTCTCCGACTGGCCAGGGTCCGGGCGTCGGGAACGGCCGGAGGCTGAGAACGTCGGGAACGCATCTCAGCCGACCCAGGACTGGGAGATAAAACGGAGGTCTGCCGCTTCAGCGGTCGATTTATTTGGCCGGGAGTCCGGGGTCTCGGGGAAATAACGGTGATTTCCCCGAGTCGTTCACCGATGCGGTGGCTGCATATGAAGCAGCTCTGGAAGTGAACGGAACCTTAGTTAATCCTTCATAGAGCGTATTTGTGAATAAGAGATAGCCCAGAGGGAGAGGGGGAATAGACATAAAGCTATTTCTTCATCCACTGCCCGTTCAGGCCGCGTACGTATTCTCCGGCGGGTGCCCTGTCCACCAGTTTCTGTCCCGCAAGACGGGCCACTTCGTTGATTGAGATATTATTGGTGTCCGCCAGCTGCTGATAATGCTGAGCGCGGCCTTCGTTAATGCTCTTTACCAGCGCCAGCGTTTCCGGGTCCTGTTTGATCGCTGCGATATAGCCGCTGAGCGTTTCCCCCACTCGCCCCTGTTCACGCGCTTCGTTTAGGGTCAGCGCCATTGCGGATGTGCTGAAGAACAGGCCGGCCAGCAGCAGGCCTTTAATCATAGTGTTCATCGACGTTCCCCTTCTCAGAACAGATCGCTACGGTTTTTAAGCAGGCTTTCGACGTCTTTATCCACTTTGATATGGATTTCGTGTTCGATTTTGACGTTCATATTGATGGTGATCGGCTCTTTAGGGGCAGCCACTTCGATTCGCGGCGTGCAGCCTGTCAGCATCAGCGCCGTCGATGCCAGCAGTACAGCGGTAAAATACTTCATTTGGGTTCCTCACAGGCTTCACCGGGTTGGGTGCAGCGAGCCGTTGGCAGCGCGGCGTTCTCTTCCAGCCAGGTTTGTAAATTATCGCCAAAGCGCAAACTGCGCCACAGGGTAAACAGATTTTCCTGATGGGTATAGTTGAGATTGACGGTGTTGGTCTTGCCCTCGACGTGGCTAATACCGGTCACGCTGGAGCGCATCCTGACCACCCCGAGGTTGTCGAGGTCAATCTGGGTCCAGGATCGCGAGATTTCCATGTAGCGCAGCCAGTTGATGGCCGCGCCCGCCGCCATGTTGTTGTCGACGATGGCGTCCGCCATGTCTTTATCCATGCGGAACGTCATCGGGCCAGGGTTGGTCAGCCAGCCGTCTTTGATAATCCACTGCGGATGGTTGAGCCACAGCGGCAGCGCGCCGTTGAATCGCCCGGACATACTGAACTGTTTGGGGTTGATGGCGGTGACGAGCTGGCTGGATGACAGCCCCTGCAGCCGTAAGAGCGCAGCGTCCCGCTGCGGCATACGCAATTGCTGCATTGAAATTTTGCCCCCGAGCACATCCGCGCTGACGTTGGTCAGCAGCAGCGGCTGTTGCTCGCTCCACGGGTACCAGCCTTCCAGATCGGCGGTAATGTTCTGCGCCGCTATCTGGTTGCGCACTTCGGCGATGCGTAACGTCACCGGCCCGCGGGTGCCAAGGTGCCAGGTAGAATCGCTAAAGCGGAACGGCAGCACGAAGTCGACGCCGTTAATCTGGTTGTCGGGCATCCAGACGCTGCCGCTTTTCACCACGCCGTGGCCTCCGGCCTCGAAGCCTTGTCCTGCGGCGGCGGAGAAGGCAACCTGGGCGTACAGATCGCCGCCCTTGAGATCCATTTTCCAGTCAGCTGGCAGCAAAGGCTGGAACACGGTGAGCGTTTGTTTTGGCCACCAAGCATTGCCGCGCAAGCGCTCTCCGTCCCAGCGCCCCACTACGCGCACCGGGCCAATCTTCCCGGCATGCAGATTGCCTTTGAACAGGAAAGAGGTCGGGTTTTGCCCATCTACGCTGAACTTGAGCGTTGAGGGCGGTAATGTGCTGCCGCCGCTAAAGGTCGTGGCGCCTGCATCGAGCGAGAAGTCGCCGTTAAAGGTCTCTTTTTGTTCGTCACGCTCCCAGCGCAGCGGCTTGTCCAGCACCAGCCGAGGTTTGGACATCAGCATCGAGCCGTACTGAAGCTTGTCGAAGCCGGTTGACAATGAACTCAGTTCGATGGCGCTGTCCCGCCACTCGCCAAGACCACGCACGTCCCATTTCGCCTGCATCGGCCTGAAGCTGCCTTTGCCCCAGTAGCGCCATTGCCACAGCCCGGCGTCCGGCAGGAAGTCGTTCGCCCTGCCGTCAAGGTGAAGCTCAACGGTCCCCATTTCATTATCGTGGGCACGAAGAATAGCCTGCAGCCTGCCGTCCACGCCTTTACTGGAGACGCGCACGCCCGCCAGCGGCCAGCGCACGTCGTCGATGTTCAGGGTTTCAATGAGCCGCCCGCGTGAACGCAGCAGCGCGCCGGGCTGGAACAGCAGCTCCGGGTCGGTCAAGGCCCCCGTCAGCTGCCCCGGCAGCACTGCGTAAAAAATCAGCCGATCCTGCTTCGCCTCGCCGGTGAGCTGCAGCGGCAAGGCGCTGTCGGTCAGGCTGAGCTTGCCGGGACCGATGTTTAACACGGCGTTGCCCTTCCCGGCTGCGCCCTGGGTCAGGACGTTCATGCGCCCGGTAAATACCGCGTTATCCAGCCCGTCCTGCCAGTTTTCAACTTTCAGCGTCAGCCCGCCGCCCAGCGGGAAGCCTTCATAGGGCCAGCGCCACTGCCCGCCATCAATTTCAAACACCTTCTCACTCAGGCGCCAGGGAATGTTCAGCAGCGGCTCTTCGTCACTCTGCGCTTTTTTGACCGCCAGCGTTCCTGCGTTTTTGTGCCATTTCAGGGCCACGTTCAACTTATCGGGCTCCTGAGGGATTTGCAGCTGCGTCGCAACCTGGCCGTCCGTCGGCAGGCCGTCGGGCACCAGCGGGAGTGTTAAATCCCCAACCAATTCCAGCGGCGGAAGCCCTTCGAATGCCCCGACTTTCAGGTCGCTAATCTTCAGGTTTTGCCCTTTAAGGGTAGCGGAAAGCGTGAGCAATTTGCCCTGATAATCCAGCTGTTGCTGCTGTGGCGTGAGCGAAAGATGCAGCGCGCCGGCATATTGCAGCCACGGCGTGACGTTGAGCTGATCAATCGTCAGCCAGGTGTTCGGCAGCATTTTCTGCCATTCTTCAAGGGTGCGCGGCGCGGCAGGTGCAGAATCCTCTGCCGGGATTTTGCTGATGCAGTCGGGGTTCAGGTTGAGCGCGGCGAGATGCAGACGCCAGCGGCTCGGATGGCTGAGGGTCGCATCCTTAAGGCTTGCAAGCTCGCACTCCCCGGCAAGATAGCGAAGATCGGGAATCACAATCGCGCCGTTGTGCAGGCGTGGGCTGGCCTCCATGGCGATTCTCGTCCCCTGCGGCAACCAGATACCGGCAAGCGTCGGTAACCAGTGCGCAACAGTTAACAGCAGCGACAGCGGCAGCAGAATAAGCGCTAACAGCAGTGCAAGAACGGCTTTATATTTACCCTTCATGGGTGGTTAATATCCTGATTCAGCGACAATTTAAGCCGAAATATGTCATTATTCTGGCACGATTCAGGCCGGGCGTGAAGGCAGCGGCTGCATTAAGCATAGTCTGCCTGGAAAGCGAAATAGTCACCTGCCGTTAAAATTTCAGTTTATAAATTGTATGATTATTTTAAGCATGATAATTTTAGAACCAACCCTTTCTGGAGATAAGTCTTATGAAACTTGCGATTTATAGCACAAAACAGTACGACAAAAAGTATCTGGAGCAGGTTAACCAGGAGTATGGCTTTGATCTTGAATTTTTTGACTTCCTGCTGAGTGAAAAAACGGCCAAAACCGCCAACGGCTGTGACGGCGTGTGCATTTTCGTTAATGATGATGGTAGTCGCCCGGTGCTGGAAGAGCTAAAAAAACATGGCGTTAAGTTTATCGCGCTGCGCTGTGCCGGCTTTAACAACGTCGATTTAGACGCGGCAAAAGAGCTTGGTATGCCGGTTGTTCGCGTGCCAGCCTACTCGCCGGAAGCCGTGGCTGAACACGCTATCGGGATGATGATGTGCCTTAATCGCCGCATCCATCGCGCCTATCAGCGTACCCGCGACGCCAACTTCTCTCTGGAAGGATTAACCGGGTTTACCATGCACGGCAAAACGGCAGGCGTGATCGGCACCGGGAAGATAGGCGTTGCCGCGCTGCGTATCCTGAAAGGGTTTGGCCTGCGCCTGCTGGCTTTCGATCCGTACCCAAGCGCCGCGGCGCTGGATTTAGGCGTGGAGTATGTCGACCTCGAAACGCTGTTCTCGCAGTCCGACATTATTTCCCTGCACTGCCCACTGACGCCGGAAAACTATCATCTGCTGAACCAAAGCGCCTTTGATCAAATGAAAGACGGCGTCATGGTGATTAACACCAGCCGCGGTGGACTGATTGATTCCCAGGCCGCGATTGACGCTCTGAAGCATCAGAAAATCGGTGCGCTGGGCATGGACGTGTACGAGAACGAACGCGATCTGTTCTTTGAAGATAAGTCTAACGACGTGATCCAGGACGACGTGTTCCGCCGTCTTTCCGCCTGCCATAACGTGCTGTTTACCGGCCACCAGGCGTTTCTGACGGCTGAAGCGTTGATCGGCATTTCTGAAACTACGCTTGAGAACCTGCGTCAGTTAGAAAAAGGCGAGCCTTGTCCGAACCAAATTAATTGATTTCGTACCCTCTTCTCGCAGGAAGAGGGGTTATTTTAAGAATATCCTTACTGATTCATGCGCCACATCCTGCGAAAGTGGCGCCCTTTCATTGATGACACATAAACCTTAGGGAGAAGAGATGAAAAAGTTTGCTTCACTGATGTTGGCAAGCGTTGTTCTGGCGGGCTGTGCCCAGCCGGCGGATAAAGGTTCCGTGACTGCACAAGATTTGCAGCACCACCGTTTTGTGCTGGAGAGCGTTGACGGCAAGCCTCTGGTCGTTAAAAACACCAAACGCGCGCCTGAGCTGAGCTTCGGTGAGAACATGCATATTTCTGGCGCGATGTGTAACCGCTTTATGGGCCAGGCGACGCTTGAGAACAATACGCTGAAGGTGAAAGGGCTGGGCATGACGATGATGCTTTGCGTTGAGCCACAGCTTAACGACCTGGATCACCGTATTAATGACATGCTGACCGCCGGGGCTAACGTTTCTCTGGCAAACCAGCAGCTGGTGTTGAAAAGCGGCCAGCACACGCTGACGTACAAACTGGCCGATCTGGTTAATTAATCAGTAGCTTCCACAGGTGCCAGCGGCAAGCGAGTTCTCGCTACAGCGTTTGCCGTTCGGCATAGCACACATGCCCATCGCACTGCCGTCCAGCTGACGCGCAACGCTCATCGTGCCGCCAATCATCGCACAGTTCGCTTCGCCCTGGCTGGACATCGCCGCCCTGAGGCCGGGTGGTACGTGGGCCGCAGTGGCCTGTTGAGGGGGTTCATTACTGCATGCTGATAATAACAGTGCGGCACAACCGGCTAAAAACGCAGCGCGCATGGCTTCTCTCTCCCGTCTGAATATGCAAAACCTTTGCATAATGGCGCATGGCTCCCGCTGCGTCGAGAGCACAAAGCAATAAAATGTGTTGATTTATGCTACCGGGATCACTTTTTAAACTAAAACCTCAGAATTTTCTGAGCGCAGACTTTTTCACTCCCTCTCTTCATCAATGAGCAACAACGTGCCGTGACTACCGGGCAGAACGCAATGTATTGCCTTTCGGGGGATGAGATAATAATCCCCGGCCTCCAGGGTGAATATTTTATCATCCACGACGAGCGTCATTTGCCCTTCAATGACCACCAGTAACTCCTCAAATTTGGCATGACACTCATTCGGGATCCCTTCCCCTCCCATTTTGATAAGCTTGATATTGGTTTTTCCAACATGGCCAAGCAGTCGTGAGCGCCATAAAACAGGTAATTTTCCCGCAATTTCTATTAATGATCCCGTAGACATCGTATCGCCTTATTCTGATAAAGCGCTACCCATACCGCATCTTGCTCACGTTACAAATTCTTAATCACCATAAGATATTCAGGTAACACATTTCACTCACGCTTCACGTTATGCCTGGATCAATTTGTGCACTCGGAGGTTCAGCAACTTCAAGCAAATACATGAGCGTACTATAATTGGGGATTATTACGGGACTCGAGGTAAGCAGGCGGGTCCCTTTATTTTGCGCAATGTAAGGGTGTCTTATGATCACTATCGACGGCAACGGTGCAGTCGCCTCCGTGGCGTTTCGTGCCAGCGAAGTAATTGCCATCTATCCTATTACCCCCAGCTCAACAATGGCGGAGCAGGCTGATGCCTGGTCCGGTGACGGCAGAAAAAACGTCTGGGGTGATACGCCTCGCGTCGTCGAGATGCAGTCGGAAGCCGGTGCGATTGGCGCGGTACACGGGGCGCTACAAACCGGCGCCCTCTCCACCTCGTTTACCTCATCGCAGGGTTTGCTGCTGATGATCCCGACGTTGTACAAGCTGGCAGGCCAGCTGACGCCTTTTGTTCTTCATGTTGCCGCGCGTACCGTAGCCACCCACGCGCTCTCCATTTTTGGCGACCACTCGGACGTGATGGCCGTGCGCCAGACCGGCTGCGCCATGCTGTGTGCCAGCAGCGTACAGGAAGCACAAGACTTCGCGCTGATTTCGCACATTGCGACGCTTAAAAGCCGCGTGCCGTTTATTCACTTCTTCGACGGCTTCCGCACCTCGCACGAAATTAACAAAATCGTGCCGCTGGCGGACGACACCTTGCGCAGCCTGTTGCCGCAAAAGGAGATCGACGCGCATCGCGCTCGCGCCCTGAACCCGGAACATCCGGTGATTCGCGGCACCTCGGCTAACCCGGATACTTATTTCCAGTCCCGTGAAGCCACCAACCCGTGGTACAACGCGGTTTACGCCCACGTTGAACAGGCGATGAACGACTTTGCCGCCACCACCGGCCGCAGCTATCGTCCGTTTGAATATTACGGCCACCCTGAAGCGGAGCGCGTGATTATCGTGATGGGCTCCGCCGTCGGCACCTGCGAAGAGGTCGTGGATGAGCTGCTGACCCGGGGCGAGAAGGTTGGCGTGCTGAAAGTTCGCCTGTACCGCCCCTTCTCCGCCGAACATTTGCTGGAAGTTATGCCGCAAACCGCGCGCCAGGTGGCGGTGCTTGACCGAACCAAAGAACCAGGCGCCCTTGCCGAGCCGCTGTATCTCGATGTGATGACGGCGCTTGCCGAAGCCGTCAGCCGCGGTGACCGTGAAACGCTGCCTCGCGTCATCGGTGGCCGCTACGGGCTGTCGTCGAAAGAGTTCGGTCCGGAATGCGTGCTGGCTATCTTTAACGAGTTAAGTGAAGCCAAACCGCGCCCGCGCTTCACCGTGGGTATTTATGACGACGTGACCAACCTGTCGCTACCGTTGCCGGAAAATACGCTGCCTAACCGCGCCAAACTGGAAGCGCTGTTTTATGGTCTGGGCAGCGACGGCAGCGTCTCGGCCACCAAGAACAACATCAAAATTATCGGGAACTCCACGCCGTGGTTTACCCAGGGCTACTTCGTTTATGACTCCAAAAAGGCCGGTGGCCTGACGGTTTCGCACCTGCGCGTCAGCGAACAGCCAATCAACTCTACCTACCTGATTGAGAAAGCCGATTTCGTCGGCTGTCACCAGCTGCAGTTTATCGACAAGTACCAGATGGCCGAGCGCCTGAAACCCGGCGGTATTTTCCTGCTGAACACGCCTTACGCCGCCAACGAAGTCTGGAGCCGACTGCCGCAGGAAGTTCAGGCGGTGCTGAACCAGAAACAGGCCCGCCTGTATGTTATCAACGCGGCGAAAATCGCCCGTGAATGCCATCTTGGCGCCCGCATCAACACCGTGATGCAGATGGCGTTCTTCCACCTGACACAGATCCTGCCGGGCGATACCGCGCTGGCTGAGCTGCAGGGCGCGATTGCCAAAAGCTACAGCAGCAAAGGGACGGAAATCGTCGAGCGTAACTGGCAGGCGCTGGCGCTGGCTCGCGATTCCCTGGCCGAAGTGCCTCTGCAGGCGGTTAACCCGGAAAGTGCGATGCGCCCTCCGGTGGTATCCGACGCCGCCCCTGACTTTGTGAAAACCGTCACCGCCGCCATGCTCGCCGGGCTTGGCGATGCCCTGCCGGTTTCCGCGCTGCCGCCTGACGGCACCTGGCCAATGGGCACTACCCAGTGGGAAAAACGCAACATTGCCGAAGAAATCCCTATCTGGAAGCCGGATATCTGTACCCAGTGCAACCACTGCGTGGCGGCCTGCCCGCACTCGGCTATTCGTGCCAAAGTGGTTCAGCCGGAGGCAATGGATGGCGCCCCGGAAGCCCTGCAGTCTCTGGACGTGAAGTCCCGCGATATGCGTGGCCAGAAATATGTGCTGCAGGTTGCGCCAGAAGACTGCACCGGCTGTAACCTGTGCGTGGAAGTTTGCCCGGCGAAAGACCGTCAGAACCCGGAAATCAAGGCCATCAATATGCTGTCCCGCCTTGAGCACGTTGCAGAAGAAAAAGAAAACTACGACTTCTTCCTCGCGCTGCCGGAAATCGACCGCGCCAGCCTGGAGCGCATCGACATTCGTACTTCTCAGCTGTTAACACCGCTGTTTGAATACTCCGGCGCCTGCTCCGGCTGCGGTGAAACGCCGTACATTAAAATCCTGACCCAGCTGTTCGGCGACCGCATGCTTATCGCGAACGCTACCGGCTGCTCGTCTATTTACGGCGGCAACCTGCCGTCCACGCCGTACACCACCGACGCCAACGGCCGCGGGCCAGCCTGGGCCAACTCGCTGTTTGAGGATAACGCCGAATTTGGGCTGGGCTTCCGCCTGACGGTGGATCAGCACCGCGCCCGCGTCATGCGTTTACTGAGCCAGTTTGCCGATAAACTTCCGGCCGAGCTTAACGAGCAGCTTCACGCCGAAGCCACACCGGAAGTTCGCCGTGAACAGGTTGCCGAACTGCGTAAACACCTGGCCAACGTAGACGATCCTGACGCGCGTCAGCTGGTCACCGACGCCGACGCGCTGGTGGAGAAATCCATCTGGCTGATTGGCGGCGACGGCTGGGCTTACGACATCGGCTTTGGCGGCCTCGACCACGTGCTGAGCCTGACCGAGAACGTCAATATTCTGGTGCTGGATACGCAGTGTTACTCCAATACCGGAGGCCAGGCTTCTAAAGCGACACCGCTCGGCGCCGTCACCAAGTTCGGCGAGCACGGCAAACGCAAGGCGCGTAAAGATCTGGGCGTCAGCATGATGATGTACGGTCACGTGTATGTCGCACAGATTTCGCTGGGGGCGCAGCTTAACCAGACGATGAAGGCCATTCAGGAGGCGGAAGCCTACCCAGGTCCGTCGCTGATCATCGCCTACAGCCCTTGCGAAGAGCACGGTTACGATCTGGCGCTGAGCCATGACCAGATGCGTCAGCTGACCGCCACCGGCTTCTGGCCGCTCTACCGATTTGACCCACGCCGTGCGGACGAAGGCAAGCTGCCGCTGGCGCTGGACTCCCGTCCGCCGTCCGATGCGCTGGCAGATACGCTGATGAAGGAGCAGCGTTTCCGTCGCCTGAATGCCCAGCAGCCGGAAGTCGCCGAGCAGCTCTGGAAAGACGCCGCGGCAGATTTGCAGAAGCGATATGATTTCCTGGCGCAGCTGGCGGGTAAAGCGGAGAAGGTTAGCGAATAATCGGGGGGAATGACCCTCACCCCGGCCCTCTCCCTGGAAGGGAGAGGGGGAATGATGATGGTGGGGAAAAGGTCAGGATGAGGGGAAAGATCGTTTATTTCAGCAGGCGAACCTTCACCGACTTGCCTTTTATCTTCCCTTGCTGCAGCTGCTTCCACGCGTGACGCGCCACGGACTGGCGCACCGCAACGTAAACATGGATTGGGTGGACGTCGATTTTACCGATGTCCGCACCTTCCAGCCCCATATCTCCGGTTAACGCGCCCAGAATATCGCCCGGACGCATTTTGGCTTTCTTGCCGCCGTCAATGCACAGCGTCGCCATTTCTGCTTCCAGCGGCTTCACGGAGACGCCGGACGGCACCTGCTGCCATTTCAGCGAAAGATTCAGCATCTCTGCCAGCACGCTCGCACGCTGCGCCTCTTCCGGCGCGCAGAAGCTAATAGCCAGCCCGCTTTGCCCCGCTCGCGCGGTACGGCCAATGCGGTGAACGTGCACTTCCGGGTCCCACGACAGCTCGTAGTTAATGACCATTTCCAGCGCTTTAATATCCAGCCCACGTGCCGCAACGTCCGTTGCCACCAGCACGCGGCTGCTGCCGTTGGCAAAACGCACCAGCGTCTGGTCGCGGTCGCGCTGTTCCATGTCGCCGTGCAGCGCTAACGCACTTTGATGTCGCTCGTTCAGCGCATCGCACACGGCCTGGCAATCTTTTTTGGTGTTGCAGAACACCACGCAGGACGCCGGCTGATGCTTGCTGAGCAGCGCCAGCAGCAGGCCGATTTTGCCCCCGCGGGAGATTTCATAAAACTGCTGTTCAACGGACGGCAGCTCATCAACGGTATCAATTTCGATAGTCTGCGGGTCGCGCTGAATTCGCCCGCTGATAGCGGCAATGGCTGCAGGCCAGGTGGCGGAGAAAAGCAGCGTCTGGCGTTTGGCCGGCGCATGGGCAATCACTTCATCGATGGCGTCGGCGAAGCCCATGTCCAGCATACGGTCGGCTTCGTCCAGCACCAGCGTTTGCAGAGCCTCCAGCTTCACCGTTTCTTTTTTCAGGTGATCTAACAGGCGGCCCGGCGTGGCCACGATAATGTGCGGCGCATGCTGTAACGAGTCACGCTGTACGCCAAACGGCTGGCCGCCACACAGGGTTAAAATTTTAATATTTGGCATGTAGCGTGCCAGGCGACGCAGCTCTTTGGCGACCTGGTCGGCCAGCTCGCGGGTTGGGCACAGCACCAGCGACTGGGTTAAAAACTGGCTGGCATCAATGTGCTGCAGCAGGCCAAGACCGAAAGCAGCCGTTTTGCCGCTGCCGGTTTTTGCCTGCGCACGGACGTCTTTTCCGGCCAGAATGGCGGGCAAGGCCGCTTCCTGAACGGGCGTCATTTCGTGATACCCCAGTTCGCTAAGGTTGGCGAGTTGTGCTTCAGGTAAAGCGTTCAGTGCGGAAAAAGCGGTCACAATGGTCATCTCTTAATAATAACAGGCAGGCGCGTATGCTAGCAGATTCGCGTGATTCAGGCGTGAGTTTATCAATTTTGCTGCGTTAGCGGGCTAAACAATAAAAAACGGCCCCTTTCGATAAGGTACCGTTTCCCTGGCAGAGACAAAGTCGGTTATTCGCTAATGGGCAAATAGCCCTGCCATTCCGGCCTGAAGCACTCGCCCTGCTCCGCTTTTTCCAGATGGATAAAATAATCCCCCACGCTTTCTAGCTGCAGGCAGTCATCGACATCTTTCAGGTTGTCTTTGTGCTGCTGGTAGCTGTCGACCAGCAGGCTGGCAATCGCCTTCTCTTTTGCCTGGGCCGGATTTTCCGCTACAAAGAAATCAAACTCATGCAGCTCCGCCAGCGTTTTCGGGCTGTAGCCGCCGACGTTCACAAAAAAGAGCTTTGGCGTTTGCTCAACGGGTTTATCTGAAAGACTAATGCGGTAGCCGTCGGCCCAGCGCAGCTTGCCGTAACCGTCGATATGGATTTTATCTTTGTCACCAAACCAGGCCGCCCGCAGCGCAGGCCACGCGTCCTCTGGCTTCTCTGCAGCCACAAACTGGACGTCATGCACTTCGATATTGGATTTTCCGGCATTGCCGCCCACATAAAAGACGTAAAGTTCCATTCGCTCTCCTTATTATTCCGTTATATAAAATAATACATAACGGTGAGTATTTGAACGCTTTTATTCAGATAAAACGCGGCTTAAAGATTGATCGTAAACAGGAAGCCGGATAAAAAAATGATTACTATGCTTTTGCGTTGCGCCCTAACCTAAATTAGCAACGCGCGCCTGATGAAAGACAAGGAGCCTGAATGTTCGAAGATAATGACTATAAGCTTTATGTCATCGTGAACCGCAACGCCGACGTTAGCGTACAGATGAATGCCGTAGGCCACCTTTGCGGCGGCATTATGCTAAAAGCGGATGAGCCTAAGTTTCATGACTACTCCAATCAGGAGAGTGGCTTAAGCGCCTATATGAACCATTACCCGGTGGTGGTGCTTCAGTCCAAAAATAGTAGCCAGCTGGCTACGGCGCTTGAGAAGTGCCGGGAAGAAGGCATGTTGTATAACTTTTTCACCACCACGATGCTGTCCCACTCTTCCGAACAACAAATCAAAGATACGCTCGAAACGCCCTTCGCCGATCTCGACTTCGTGGGCATTGCGCTCTACGGTGAAACCGAGAAGCTCAAGCCTGTGACCAAAAAGTTTTCGGTCTTTAAAGGCTAAGCCGCCGGGTAATAATGCCTCGTGTTATTACCCGGCTTTTTACCATTCGTCTCCGGCGTAGAGATTGAGAATATCGTCTTCGAACCAGCAGCCGACTTTGTAATACATCGCACAGCCAATCAGAAAGCTGGCAATGAGTATTAATGCCGTCAAAAATCCTTTCACTTCGTAATACTCTCCAATTGCTCTTGCAGTGATATTGACAGGGCGGGTAAAAAAAAGTTCAGCAGGGTGACTATTCTGGCCATTGGCCGGCAACCACAAACGCCAGGGGCCTCTGCGATGACAATTCTGTCACAGCGCTCTGGTTAACTAAGGCGGCCAATTGTCTGAGCACATCAGGTGCCATTGTGTCCGATAACCACCTTCATTTCAAAAGCGTCACCAGTTTCTTTTTCGGCAGTAAACTCGGGTCTGCGGCAAATCCTCATAGCGCGACGACAGCGTTTCGCCGCAGAGAACGCATTCATCATTAAATGACATGACGCCAGTTGAATTTATCCGAAGTCTCCAGAAAGTCGAAGAGCTCTGATTTATCACTGCACTGATTTTGGCCTGGCTTACAGCTTGTGTCTGCCCTAACAACAACGTTCGAAATCTCTTGTGTCCGTGATCTAACGCACGCTTTTGAGCGGTCTGGACAGATAACATAAGCAGTCGTCTAATTCTATACTGCTAAGACAACGGTGCTGAAAGGCTTTCCCGTTTTAGTACATAGCGTGCTGCCACAAACACAGTCGGTGTCTCTGAATCACCAACCATATTTTATGCTAAAAAAAAGAAACATCATGGATAAATGCTCCATCAAGCACCGCGATGTAATACCAGTGCATATCTAACGCCCTCTCCCCCATAAAAATAAAACTCACATCGTGAGTATGTAAATTTAATTAAATCAATAAAACCCTTTAAAAACAACTGGGTAAATAACACCATACACATTTAAACATATTATCCCCCACCATCACATCAAAAATATTTCAAATTATGTATTAAACTTGTTTTTAGGAGTTTAGTCTTTAATTATCACCAAAAATCACTACATGCAGAATAAAAAACCACAAAAACAACATTCAACAGTGAGCAAATAAAAGGATCCATCACCCAACCGCCTATTTTTTAAAGAAAAAATCACGCAAATGGACAAAACACAAAAATAAACATTTTATTATTAACAACAAAGCTGTGTTACCCCCCCATTGCACTGAGATAATAATCACCTCTAAAATACAGCCCTAAACAAGAGCGAGTAAGCAAATAGACATTTATATTTAATAAGCTCTCGCTATACATTAATTAGGCAAAAATAAACAACAAATTTATTGCCACGTCGAAAAACGACAACATGACATTAGGTTATTTAAACAAGAAGCCATCTGCATGATACGCATCAGATGAGTTCACCACGCCTTATAAAAAAGGCAACTCTGTCGGGAGCGCTACATTATAAAATGTATAGCACCTGACATATAAATGAACGTAATTACAAAACTGTCATTACATTCGTAAAATAATCGATGGGATATTCCCACCGATGCATTTTCATTACTCTTCGATAGGAATTCGATATGACTTTTAAAACCAAATTACTTTCAACCGTATTATTAGCAGGTATGTCAACCGCCAGCCTGAATGTATTCGCAGCGCCTTCATCAGAAGTGACGCTACAAGGGATTCTGACGAATACTACCTGCAATGTCACCATCAATGGTGGTAAATCTATCCTGAACGTCGGTGTATTTAATACCAAAGTCGGCGGTACTGATGCCAGCTTCACCGCACCAAATGCCATTTCAGCCCAGCAGGTGGATATGCCGGTTACCCTGACAGGGTGCGCTAAAGCAGAGAAAGGTGAGCTTCTTATTCAGGGGATCACGTCTGTAAGTAACAATGAGCAAAACTTATTTGTGGCTCAGGATAACCAAACTACCGGCTTTATGATTCAGGACGGCCAGGGTCAGACTGTCAGCAACGGTAAGGGTACCGAAGTGGCCATGGCAGGCAATGAAACCAACGCTGCCTATACCTTTAAAGTTGGTATGGGTACCACTAATACAACGCCAGAAGCCGGGACTTACAGCGCTCCAATTCTGGTTTCTTATATCGTTAACTGATCCTGCATCCGCAGTCGTTAACAAGGAGGCAGCGCAGATTATCACTGCGCTGCCTAACTCCTTTTATGATTTAACGAGAGACACATGAAAAAAACCACAGTTCTCGGATTGACTGCCAGCAGCCTGATGTTGCTCTCAGCCTCTTCCTTCGCAGGTATCTCCATCGACAGTAGCCGAGTTATTTTTCAGGCTGTGGATAATACGACCGGGAAAAGTGTCGGGGTTACCAGCGCCTCTGACTCTCTAACACCTTATCTGATCAAAGCCCAGATACTGAAGACTCCAGAAGGAGAACAGGCAAGCACCCAGTTCATCGTCACCCCTTCATTATTCCGCCTCGAACCTGGCACGACGAATCAGATGCGGATCATGAAGAAAAACGCTGCTTTACCGCAGGACAGAGAATCTGTGTTTTACCTCCGCACTATTGCGACACCAGCGGGTGAGAAAAACAATGAGCAACAAAAAAATCGTATTGGTGGCACGATACAGGTTTCATCAGGCAATATTATAAAACTATTTTACCGCCCTGCCGGATTAAACATAAAACCACAGCAAGCCATGCAGTCATTGCAGTTTTCTGCCACAGGTAATGGATTAAAAGTGACGAACCCATCTCCATACTACGTTACGTTAAATTCTCTGGTAGTCGGAGGACGAAACGTTCCAATGGATATCAAAACAGGTAATACCATGGTCGCCCCATTAAGCAGCAATGTATACCCAAACGCACCACATAAAGGGAATGTGGAATGGAAGGCGATTAATGATTATGGAGGACTGGAGATCTTTAATGGGCAAATCCGCTAAATGGTTGTTGGGATGGTGTTGGTTCATATTTTTCCAGCCATCCGCAATTTCCGCAGAAGTGACCGAATTTTCAGCCGTCATTTCTGACGATATCGGATGTGAAATGACTATGCCGTCAATGCTGAGGTTTACTCCTCAGCGTACATCTGATTTTATGGGGGAGCTTAAAACACATGAAATCAAGACGTTGCAGGCCGTTTTCAGCTGTAAGGATAAAACAGGGAGATTAACGCCGAAAATTACCTTACAGGGTAATACTCCTTACAGTACAGATGCGGTTTTTCTTGACGGCACGCCCAATAGCTCTGGTTTCATGCTTCGTAAATATGATGGCACAATGCCCTCGCTGAATGAGTTTTATAATACAGAAAAAGCAATCCACAGGGGCAAACAAATAGCTTTAACGCCGCTGAATGCAGAAAACCACTACCGAACAGAAGAGACATTTCTGGTGGGATTGGTCGGCCCGATGAACGGCCCAGCAACGCCAGGAGAGTTTTCGGCAGCATTAATTTTCAATCTGATTTTTCAGTAAATTTAATGGTATGTAATTATGCAATATATCAGAAAATCCATTCACACATTTCTGCTACCTGCCACGCTGAGCATCGTGCTGACAAATACTTCTCAGGCGGCAACGTCAGCTTCAACAGAATTTAAAGCCACCGTTGTCGGTGGTACCTGTGACATCAGCGCCCCAGCGACAGTCTCTATTAATAAAGGCGCTGTAATACCATCAGAAGATATCATTGCCGGTAACAGTCCTGTCGAAAAATTCAATATTAAACTCTCAGGATGCAAAGGTTATGGTTTGACACCGTCAATCTCTCTCGAGGGAAACGTTGTTGATATCTCAGGCACCAAGCTATTCCTTACAAACACCAGCACTACTAAAGGTTACGGTATCTTATTGACTTTTGATGGTGACGCTAATTTCAAAGCAAATAATAATCTTGCTTCAAATATGAAACTGACGGCCACTAACAAAATCTGGTCAACGACGATGGCCTCTACGCTGAACGGTGATATCCCCTTAAAGGCGGCTGTCAGCTGCGGCAGTTGCAGTACCGATGCTGATATACAGGGCGGCGAACTGCAAACGAATGTCACCTTTAATTTTGTCTATAACTGACAGCCATAGATCACTTTTACTTACTGAGCACCAGGGTTAATAATGAAAATGAAAAAGGCCAATCATACGCTAGCCATGGTAATAACCCTGTTATTACTGCCTGTTAAATCGATGGCGGCAAACGGTCTTAATCAAATTATTAATTTTAATGCTACCTTTTACGGCGGAAGCTGTGAAATAACCGCACCATCACAATTGAGCTTTAACAATGGCGCACCGATACCCGATGACAAAATAATCAATGACAAATACAGCAGACAATTTTCAGTTTCTCTGACTGGCTGTCAGGGGTATTTCATGGCACCTAAAATAGCCATTACCGGGAATACCATTACCACCAGTGATGGTGTGACATTATTTGCTGATACAGCCAGCACAACGCAAGGATATGGCGTACGACTGGCCACAGCAGGCAATACGAACTTTAACGCCAATAACAATGCAGCCATCAACAATATCATCAGTGCTAAAAACTGGCCGCTCGAAGGCAGTGATGATATGAAGAAAATAAACGGCACGCTTGAATTCACAGGGTATTTATCCTGTGGCGCCTGTAGGCAAGGTGCCGGATTGCAGAATGGCGAACTAAAATCCACCGTGACCTTTACGTTTTTATATAACTGACATTCGGAACAGCCATGAATAAATCACTTATTTCTTGCAAGTCGTATCTGCTGACAACTCTTATTTTTTTGTCACTGTCCGCTGATTTGCAGGCAGCAGACGGAGGCATTCGTCTCGCCCAGACTCGCGTTATTTTTAATGCAAATAATAAAAACACAGGAGCTGTTATTAAAAATAATGGCCAGCAAACCTATTTAATCAAAACTGATGTAATGAACACCCCTCAGGGTAATAACCCGGCATTGCAGGCAGCCCCTTTCCTGGTAACGCCCCCAATGTTTCGTTTAGAAAAAGAGAGCCAAAGCACAGCCTTGATTGTTCGTAACGGTAGCGCACAATTGCCGGCGAACAGAGAATCCGTGTTTTGGCTCAGTTTTCTCGCCATCCCGTCCGTCGGCAAGAATGACAATACGCTGAGTAATATGACCAGTGCACAGGTGTCTGTCGGCATCCGTAATGTCATTAAGTTATTTTACCGCCCTGCCGGGCTATCCCCTTCCTTTGAGCGTGCTCAGGAAAAGCTAACTTTCCAGCGTGACGGTAGCCGGATCACAGTGAGCAACCCGACGCCTTATTACCTGACACTGGCGACGCTGTCATTTAACGATAAACCTGTCGCACTGCAGGACCGTGACCCGATGATAGCCCCGTTTTCCAGCACTGCTTTCCCGGCTGAAAGCACGGCTTCAAAAGCGCGTTGGGCGGTGATCACGGATTACGGTGATATGGGACCGACCTACTCCGCTGCCGTTACCACAGGAAAATAATAATGCTGCGTGGCCATATCCTGAATACGGTAGCTTTGCTGCTTACCGCTGCTGCCAGTGTTACCACTCAGGCGAGTAATCTGTCCCAGGCTTCGGGCGGTATCACGCTAAGCAAAACTCGTGTCATCTACCCAGGTAATGCCCGTAGCGGCATTACTTACACGCTGACCAATAACACGCCGCGTCCGTATCTACTGCAATCATGGGTGCTTCCATATAGCAGCAGTGCATCAGAAGGTAATGATGAAGATAAGGCTAAAAAACCGCCTTTTATTGTGCTGCCCCCATTAACTCGTTTTGAACCCTATGCCACGCTGACATTGAGTATCCGCCTGACCCAAAATTCACTCCCCCAGGAACGGGAGTCCGTTTTTGTGCTGGCGCTGAATGCTATTCCATCGCTGGCAGATGAGAACGCTCAGCAGACGAGCATCGCAATGAGCACGCAGAACAATTTAAAGCTGTTTTACCGCCCGGACGGCCTGCCACCGATGGATGAAACGAAGCTTGCTGAACAGCTCGAGTTTAGGCGTAAAGGCAATTTGTTGACCGTTAAAAACACTGCGCCGTTTTATGTCACTTTCAGTTCACTGTCTGTCGGAAATACCGTCATTGATCAAAAAAACACCCGGATGGTGCCTCCGTTCTCAGAACAGACATGGCCGCTACCCCCCTCTGCGAGCGGGGAACTTCGCTGGCAACTCATAACCGATCAGGGGCGCCCGGGCAAAGCGATCTCCCGCCCGACAGGTTAACCATAAACAAAGACCACACACAGACGATCAAGCCGTTTTTAACGCAACGGAAGGAGCACTGCGTCCGCAGATCGGAGAAAACATATGAAAGCATCTCATCAGATAAATAAAAACACATCACTGCCACTGTCATTACGCCCTACCCCACTGGCGTTGCTATTGCTGACGGTAACGACACCTGTGATGGCAGACGATTATTTTGATCCCAGCTTTTTGGGGATTGCTGGTGACAATTCCAACGTTGATTTGTCCGTATATTCGCAGGCAGGCAGTGTGGCGGAAGGGGAATATACGGTCTCCGTTTTTGTCAACCAGCAAGATGCTGGGCAGTACACACTTAATTTTGTAAAAAATGAACAGGGAACGGTTGCCCCTGAAATAACCCCTGCACAGCTGGAAGACTGGGGCGTCAATGTCCCACAGATAGCAGAATTAAATAAACTGCCGAAAGAGCTTCCTCTGACCGATTTAAGTACCACGATACCCGATGCATCCGCCAGGCTGGAACTGAGTCGTCTGCGCCTGGATATCAGCATTCCACAAGTCGCCATGAAACCCGCGCTCGACCGCCAATCAGATCCGGCCTTATGGGATGACGGTATTCCTGCGCTGATGATGAACTACAATCTGAGCGCAGGCCGCACAAGCAGCAGTTATGGCAGCGGCCTGAAAACCAATAGCAATAACCTGTTCGCTTCTGCACGCGTAGGCGCCAACGCTGGGCCATGGCGCCTGCGTAGCACCATTACGCATACTCAATCAGAATATAGCGGCGGACATAATGAATCCGCCAGCAGTCAAAGCCAAACCTCATTTACGAATACCTACCTGTCTCGGGATATCCTGCCACTGCGCTCCTCTTTGCAAGTTGGGGAAACCAGCACTGCCAGTGACGTTTTTGACGGTTTTTCTTTTCGTGGAATAAAACTGACGTCCAATGAGCAGATGCTGCCGAGCTATATGCGTGGCTATGCCCCTGCGATCAGCGGCGTAGCAAACAGTAATGCCCGTATCACTGTACGTCAGAGTGGCAACATTATTTATGAAACCTATGTTGCCCCTGGGGCTTTCTATATTAATGATATCCAGCAGGCAGGATTATCCGGGGACTATGATGTTACCGTTACAGAAGCCGACGGCACAGAGCGGCAGTTTGTGGTGCCCTACTCGTCGCTGGCCGTAATGCTAAGACCTGGCGGATGGAAATATGAAGTGGTTGCCGGCCGCTATGACGGCAATATCACAACCAGTTCACGCCGCTCCGATTTTCTCAGCGGAACCCTGATCTACGGCTTGTACAATACTGTCACGCTCTATGGCGGCGCGCTGCTGGCAAGAGATTATCAAGCGTTCAGTGCGGGCAGTGGGGTATCGATCGGCGATCTCGGCGCGCTATCTGCGGATATCACGCATTCAACGGCGACATTTACCAGTGCAAACCAGGTGAGCGACGAGCAGAAAAGCGGCAAATCTTACCGCATCCGTTACTCCAAAAGCATGTTGTCAACGGGAACCTCCGTGGACTTAACTGCCCTGCGCTATTCCACCGAGCACTTTTATAACTTCAGTGAATTCAATAGCCATGGATATCAGCTTGAAGATGGCGTCAATTCGTGGGTATTACAGCGCCGCCGCACCAGTTTCCAGACTCAGTTCAGCCAGCAACTGGGGCATTATGGATCCCTGCATTTCCGCGCAAGTCGGGATGACTACTGGGGAAGTGACCGTAAGCTGACAGGGCTTTCACTGGGCTACAGTAACAGCTTTAAAGGCGTCAGCTACAGCGTAAACTACAACATCGACCAGATTAAAGACAGCAACAATAGCTGGCCGGAGAATCGTCAGTTATCCCTCAATGTAAGCATTCCCTTTAGCATCTTCGGCTACGGGCAGAATCTGCAATCCATGTATGCCAATTACTCAATCACACGTGATAACAGCGGAAGAACACAAAACAACTCCGGCTTTAGCGGCAGCACGATGGACGGGAAACTCTCTTACGGGGCGTCACAAAGCTGGGGAAATAAAGGCCAGATTGCGAACACTAACCTTAATACCGGCTACCAAGGCAGCAAAGGGAGTATCAGTGCAGGTTACGGCTACAGCAGCAATACCCAGGCCCTGAATATGAATGCCTCCGGCGGCGTACTTCTCCATCAGGACGGTATTATCTTTAGTCGCACAATGGGTGACTCCGTGGCACTCGTCAGTGCACCCGGCGCGGGCGGTGTGAGCGTCAACGGCGGCAGCGCTGTGACTGACAGCAGTGGTTATGCCGTGGCGCCTTCTCTTTCTGATTATAATAAAAACAGTATCGGGCTGGATCCCTCCACTTTGCCTGAGAATGTAGATTTAGTGCATTCCAACATCAATGTCTACCCGACTCAGGGGGCCGTGGTAAAAGCGCACTTCGCCACCCGCCAGGGCTACCAGGTGCTGATGACGCTGACACAAGGCAGCAAAAGCGTGCCATTTGGCGCTATCGCCACTCTGCTGAGCAATCCTGCAGGTGAGACTATCGGTGGGATAGTCGGCGATGCGGGGCAAGTGTATCTCACGGCTCTGCCGGAAACCGGCAATTTACAGGTAAAATGGGGAGAGACAGATGCGCAACAATGTAAAGTCAGTTTCGATCTGCGCAATATGAAGACCAGCGAAGATATGCCCGTTCGTCAGGTATCTTATCAGTGCGTTAATTAACTATATAATATTTTTAACATTCAGGCCAAACAAGTATAAACCCAACGCCGCATCAGGAATAAAAATGGAAAACTTAAATAACCCTCCAAAAAACAAAAGAAGCCCATTTCATTTGATATCTTTTGGCAGACCGGGAATCAATTTCACCGCAATCTCTGCCCTTCTGCTTTGCAATACCGCCTTTGCAGCAGACAATGTAAGATTAATGCCAGGGCAGACGGTATTTAAAACCCCAGTGGCATTTTCAGAAATGAAAGCAACATTAACTAACATTAACAATGTAATAGTGACAGGGGCAATCTCCGATCATGAATCAGACATCACAAAAAGAGATTGCAACAATTGGAGTGCAAAATTTGGATGGTCATCCGATCACAAATACTGGGGATTGAAGGTTGCAGAAGATGTTATAGTTTCCTTTAATGGAGACACCTGGGGGGGGACAGAGTCTACTAGAAACGGCAGACGATATTCTTCCTCAGGAGGATTTACTGCGAATCCTGGAACTGAAGGTGTTACTTTTACAACACACGCAGTGAAGAGCTCAAACCCAAGAATATATTGTGCATATTTAGGAAATATAGAAGGCATTAACTGGCAGGGTGGCTACTATAGCATCTCCCATCCTTCGGGAGGAGGCTTAAATATATATGCAGGACCAAAGGCTGTCGCCCAGACCATTCCCGTCAATATTTATTATGGTGTTTCCGTTGCGCCCAGCGGTTTATTAAAGACATTATGGTCAGGCACCATCACCGTGAGGGCGCGTGAATGCACTATCAGTACAGACAATCTTATCACTTTTCCCCCAGTGGATGTCTCCAGTGGCGTGAATGGCCGGGCACTGGCGAATAAGAGTGGTAATATTTCAATACGCTGTGATGATGCAACCAATGCCCCTGTTAGTATTGAAATGCAGGGCGACCAGGGAAGATTTTCAGATACACTGGCATTGAAAATGTCCGACGGTGGTACAGCTCCAGCAGAAGTACGCGGCTTTATAGGTTCAAATATACCTCTTGGCGGTGAATGCAATGGTCGACTTGATAGATTGAAGGGCGTTGTATATTTCACCGCTAACGCTGGGATGGAAAAAATCTCACTCACGCCTGGCACATACCAATACAACTGGGTATTGTGCAGCACTGGGGGACTTAAAACAGGGAAAGCAACCGGGGTAGTAAGAATGGTTGCTAATTGGGATTAATTACTCTAAAAATGAGTAACCTGCTTACCCGTAAGATACTTAAATCACTATAAACCCTCATCACCGATGAGGGGAAATCAATCACAGTGTTTAACATTATATACTCATGACCGGCGGGAATCCTGACGTTTCCTGACCGGCCTGAGTAGACAAAGAAACACTATATGAAGCGAAGAAGGCTGTCAGTAAATCTTCGCTATTGGTGTTAACACATACGATCATCACCGGTTTAACACTTGCCCACACCCCTAACATTTCGTCCTAAAGAATTTTATGACTATCGCGTTACTGGCTCTGATTTAGATATACTTTGGTCTAAGTATTTCGCGTTCAACATATAGGTTTTCCCTAGTAAGTCATTCCCAGACAACCATAATATCCGATTGAAACTTAGATTAAGACCATCATAGCCATACTCAAAGAGATATCCATTACTGGTAGTAAATTTAAAATCATCATCTGCATAATCAATGAGCTTATATTGAATCCCCTGAGCTTGAGAGTAATGTTCTTTGACTCTCTGCAAATAGAAAGAGGCGCTATCAGAGAATATATCCCTTGCACGCTGGCTATATTTATCCAGGGTTAACCCCTTCTCCCCTTCCAATTTTGTCGCAATTAATGCAAATATATCAGCATCCGCCCTGGCGACAGCCAGTTGCACCCCCAAAAAATAGTTTAGTTTTTTTACATCCACCTCCAGCTGTTTTTTTATTGAGGCTGAGGGGGGATTTCTTTCCACCATAAATTCACTTGTTTTGGGAATTGCCATAACTGATGTCGCTATATAGGCTGCACATGCCGTAATACGTTGCGATAAATTTTGATTTACCAATATTGACAGTGGATGGCCTTCCTGAGGAACCTGGCTCAGATCTATACCTTGCTGTAAAAGATTTTGCTCAACTTGCTGCTGAGTACTTTCTCCTCGCGCTAACGCGCATACTTGCTTCATCATCAGCTCATTACGTTGACCATTGGGCATGGGAACCAGTGACATAACCGCTCTCTGGATAATCGGAAGTGCCGGTATTGCGATCGTTTGCGCCGTATTATCGACGGCAAGACGAGGGCTGTTATCACAACCAGCGAGCAAAAGAAGTGGAAGGATCCTTCCTAAATATTTAAGTAATGCCATGGCGTATTAACCTTGTACTGATTTAGAAAAAAAGCAGGCTGCACCTGGCAGCCCGCTTGTCATTTATTAAACAGTGCGTCTTACCACTGGTAACCGATGCCAACACCAATACTGGCATCACCTTGTGTATTCGTTGAAGCCTGAAGTTTACTGACCCAACGCCCATTATCAGAGATCGTCGATACACCAAGTGACAGTGCTGATTGATCCCTATAGCCAGCAGCACCAAGTGACACCATGCTCGCACCAGGAGAATACGGTTGCGTCAGGCTTGCCATAGCCATAGCACTCGCGATCCCCGCGCTTAGCTTGTCATCCTGATTATCCAAATCACGCTTCAGTTCAGTGAAACGTCTATCAGAGTAAGCATTAGCATTGTTAGTGATGTTTGACACACTTTTATTCAATTGATCTAAATTCACAGCATCCGTACCTTGAGTACCGGCTGCCACATTGGCTATTTGTCTTTCATTACCCACAGATCCAACCGAAATGCTGTTGTCACGGTCAGCGACAGAGTTAGCACCAATCGCAGCGCTGTTGTTTGCCGTCGCTCTCGCCCCACTTCCCATTGCCACAGAATTCGTGCCAGATGCGAAAGAATTGGTACCAACCGCGGTACTGTTATTACCAGAGGCAATTGAACCTGCTCCGCCCGCCACCGCATTACTCCCGGTAGCTGAAGGTTTAGAAGCAGCACTGGTATTATTGACCTGGAACATACCATCGGTGCCGTCCTGAAGTTTTGTAACGTTACCCTCAACCTGTGTAACACGGCTGTCCACCGAAGCAATACCGTTAGTAACATTAGTAATATTGCTGTTAATAGTGCTAAGAGAGTCGTCGGTATATTTTTTTGACTCCGCCACAGCGCCATCAAGCTGGCGTAAGTTGACGGCATCTGTAGCCTGTACACCATCAGCAACGTTACTCACTGTCCGGGTTTCCCCAGTCAGAGAATTCCCCATGGATACGGTCCCCACGGAGGCATTATTACTGTTGGAATATTTACCGACATAGTTCTCAGCACCACGACCGTTATCACTGGATCCCTGACCAAGGGCAACGCTGCCATTTGCACTGGCAGTAGCTCCGCTACCTATTGCAACGGTACCATTCCCTGATGCAATTGCGCCGCCACCTGCTGCCACAGACTCTGTACCGCCCGCGACTGAATCAACCTGAGTGGAATTAGCGTGAAAATACTTCACGCCGCCGCCGTTGGTAATATTGTTGATGCTCCCCTCAATAGTCGTTACACGACCGCCGAGATTAGATATGTTAGTGGTATTGAGCGCCACCTGATCCCCAACGGATGTCAACTGTGCCACGTTAACGGCATCATTAGGTGCAGACCCAGCGGCAACCCCCGTTATTTTGCGATTTCCCGCGGCGGTTCCAATACCCAATTCGCCAACCGATGTCTGCAGAGAGCTGAGACCATAAGCCGTATAACCGGTTTGTGCGCCGACAGTTGTTATTGAGCTTGACCCCAATGCAATACTTGTAGCCTGACTTGCCACCGCACCAGCCCCCAGGGCCAAAGACTGTTCCCCCTGAGCGTCGGCCTGTGAACCGATAGCTATACCAGAAGCCAGCTGCACCTGAGAATTACGGCCGATCGCGATACCGCCTACGGCTGATTGCCCAACGACAGACTGATTACCAATACCTATTCCACTATCTCCATTGACTACAGTACCAGGACCAACGGCGATAGACTCCTGTCCTGCGGCCAGGGAGTCTTGTGGGTTCGTTGAGTTAGCATGGAAGTACATAGTCCCCGTCGAACTGATCGACCCTATTGCACCAGTCAACTGCCGTAAAGTCACAGCATCCTGGGCCTGGGTCCCATCAGCCAAATTGGTGATTTGCCTGTATTCACCCGCTTTACCTAATGATACGGCCCCCAGTAACGTGGCATCGGAAGTGTCATAGTGAATAGCCCCACTTCCAACAGGAATGGAACCTGTGGAGGAGGCAATCGCCCGATCGGATATAGCCCCCTGGCCAAGAGCAACACCACCGAGCACTTGCACACTGGTTTGGTTACCCAATGCCACGCTTCCGTTAGTCGCAGCCGTCGCCCCTACGCCAGCGGCAAAGGATTGAGAGCCAGAAGCGGTCGCTTGTGGACCGACGGCCACGCTGTCCGTGCCGGTGGCAAAGCTGTCAGCCAGCAGGGAATTGGCGTGGAAGTATTTGATCCCCGCGCCGTTATTGATGATGTTATTGAGCGATGTGCCCAGACCACCCACCGCCGTGTTGGTGGCAAACAGCTGGCTGCCGTTGACCGCATCGGTGCTTGAGCCGCTGATCCGGCCTGCCGCAACGTTGGTTATCTGCCGTTCACTGCCCGCCGCCCCCAGGCTCAGGACACCCACCGGGGCGCCACCTGCGTAGGTGTAGGCCGTGCCGTTCAGCGTGTCCCCGGTCACGGCGTTAGCCGCGGCGGTCAGCGCCCCGCTGCCCAGGGCAACCGAGTTCGCGGTACCTGCGGTGGCACCGTTGCCCAGCGCCAGAGCATTAGCCGCCGTAGCGCTGGCTGCCGGACCGACGGCCACGCTGTCCGTGCCGGTGGCGGAGCTGTCAGCCAGCAGGGAATTAGAGTGGAAGTATTTGATCCCCGCGCCGTTATTGATGATGTTATTGAGTGATGTGCCCAGACCACCCACCGCCGTGTTGGTGGCAAACAGCTGGCTGCCGTTGACCGCATCGGTGCTTGAGCCGCTGATCCGGCCTGCCGCAACGTTGGTTATCTGCCGCTCACTGCCTGCCGCCCCGACGCTTACAACCCCTCCAGCCACGGGTGCAGAACCAGCAAAGTTGTAGGTGACCCCATTAATTGTTCCGGTGGCGGTGGGTACTGAGGCAGACACAGTAGAGTTATTGCCCAGTACTACGGAGCCATCCAGACCTGTAGGTATACTGATGTTATTACCTAACACAAAAGCATTATTGGATATAATTGAGTTATTATTACCTATAGAGTATGAATTATTTCCAGATATGGTACTGGGGTCGCCGATTGCTCCAGAGTTATTTCCTGAAACAGTATTTCCAGTACCAATGCTTATACTGGCTGAACCTGACGCGCTGGCCCCATGGCCAAAAGCAATTGCATTGGCACCCGCATTCGCGCCGTCCCCAGCCGCCAACCCAAATGTCCCCGTAGCAGAGCTCCCTCGTCCAATTGCGATACCTGAAATTGCGGATACTGTTGATTGCCCACCTATTGCAATCGCGTCATTCGCGTTTGTCTGTGCTCCTCGCGTTGCATTGCTACCAATAGCAATGGCGCCAACTCCAGACGCCGTTGTTGAATTGGCAGGCGTTAGCGGCGTTGTGCCATTTCCCCCAGCCCCACCTATCGCAACAGAGCTGTTACTCAGTGCCCGGGCACCAAATCCCAGGGCAGTACTGGCTACACCTGTTGCCGTGCCTGATAATCCAAAAGCAGAGGCCCACTGAGCCGCAGTTGAGAAAAAGCCAAATGTAGAAGCACCGGAGCCTGTGCCCTGCGCATAGGTTCCAAAAACTGACACCCCATCCTGACCATTACCACTTGCGTTACATCCAATAACGTTTGAAAAAGTACCTGAACCGTCCGCCGGGAGAGCGGTTGTACCCGGAGCCGTTACTTGCCCAACAGTGAGGCTCGCAGGGGTAGAGACACAGTTCCCTACGCTTGGAGAATAAGTATTTGCTTCTACTTTTTTAACGCTGTTAGCAATAAAAAATATAACAACTAATGAAGTAACGACGCAGCCTCTTGTTAAAACCCCCTTTGCCTTTTTCCTCATGCTATAAACGCTGTTCAAATGAATTATATCTTCAAGGATTTCAATAGAATGATTATATATCTTCATTTTAATCCCACCATCTCTCTAAAAAAGATCAACACGCTGGGAGCCCTGAGGAATAAACAGGGCACTGTCAAAACACCGTTAATTTTAGA
Source organism: Cedecea sp. (assembly GCF_036500665.1). NCBI lineage: Bacteria > Pseudomonadati > Pseudomonadota > Gammaproteobacteria > Enterobacterales > Enterobacteriaceae > Cedecea > Cedecea sp. The sequence goes on along the minus strand of NZ_DASYBS010000030.1, from coordinate 45,881 downwards.
AATGAGAATCATTTATTAAATTCCAGCCCCACAAGGATTAAAATGCGGGGATCCTTCCATGACTCAAAGAACAAACAAAAGATATAATAAGCACGTTAAGATTATTTATAATTTTTTGATAAAAACCTCAATCATCATACACATAGCTTATTTCACCTGCGATAACCCTCCGTTCTTGAATCACAAATCTTTACATAACACATACAAATCCAAACATAGATTTAGTTCATTGCATTTTCAATAATGATAAAAAAAATTACTCGAAGGCCACTGGCCCGAGAACCCACCCTATTCATAAACATAATTCTGCATATTTGATACATCTCTCAGCAGAGATGAAAAAACTCGTTTCACCGAAGAAAAATTACCTATGCCTCTTAGGCCGGCTTATTAGTCGGACGTCTGCCGCAATCTGGCCATTACCGACACCATTTTCTATGCGTGACGTAAAGAAGCGCTGAGGGCTTACGTCACCAGGAGAAGTGATAAAATGCGACCAAAGAGGTGGATCGCCAATCAGAGACTCAACAAGACAATCTGGCAGGATAATCTGAAAAAAACTGACTCTGCCGCGCGACAGAGCAAGCGGTAACAGGCATGGAATGGCCCCGAAAAACAACAATTCGCCTTTGTACAGCAGGCAAGTTGCAGTCTCAGGGCCAGAATCTCAATCATGTCTGGGTGCATATACGACCGAACAAGCTACGAAGAGACTCAACAGCATTGAACTCAGACACCCACATTTTGCATCTCAGAGAGATGCCCCCGGCAGAATTGTCAGAGAAATCTGCCAGGGACCAGGGCACGGCACCAACTTAAAGCCGATGATGCCCGATCACGGTTAGATGATTATTCAAGATTTCAAACTCAGTAGTAATCAACCTTTCAGGATACGATCTTAGACAAAATAATGATTAAGATGAATTAACTGTATCCGCACGCTCCATATTAAAAATATCTAGCAGTGGAACTGAATATTTCTTATCATATTCAGTGCATTGAATAGTTCTACATCACTTATACAATGGGTTTTTTTCTTGAGTTTCTGTTTAAAATAACTGACGCGTTTATTGCTCATATTTGTCAATCTGGCTATTTCAATAAGTGATTTACTGGCGGACAAGTAGTCTCTGATTTCAACTTCACGCGGGGTTAGATTAAAACAGCCATATTTTCCAGACAGACTCTGTTGCTTAGCACCTTCTGAAAAGAAAGCATCCAGTATATGAGTGACTCGATGAGGCCGAGAAACATGTCTAAATAAGTAATTAATTGAACTAGCCGGAGTTATCAACAATAAAAAAGCACTTCTCAATGCGCCATCTATAATTAAAAAATCAAAGTCCATTTCCAACAAAACACTCAAGTTATAACAATGTGTAACTTCAAACAAATGTCTACAGGAAATAGTTTCAAAAATCAAATGATTCATACCTTTTAAAAGATATAAATTCTCTGTCATAATGACGACTTTGATACTAACGTTTTCAGTCGCCCGCGAAAAATCAATATTTTTTTTAATGATAAAATGCATATCGTGGGACTCCTTCCCAAACATTCTTTCCAACAGCACTCTCCATGAACTACAAAACCATATAAAGTCTCTTCATACAGGCAGAGCACCCACTTAATCATCAATCTTGATGAAAAATTTTATATCACGAAAGTATATCGCAATATCCTCTAACAATGACTTTGTAGTATGTGAAAGCAATTGTTCTTCACCCAGCATACTCAAAACCCTTTCTTCCAGACTCACAATCCCACAGGAGTAATTCATTATGGCATTCTCAAGCAACCTTAACCGCTTGATATCCAACTCATCGTTCATAATATTTTCGCCTAAAATAAAATTGAGCCACTCAGTAGACCCGTGCTTAATGGGTAAGAGAACAGGGTGTAAGTGGAATCGTCATTATATAAAGCATAGGCGTTTTTTATGACACCTTGCATATTTGATCATTACCAAAAAAAATGCCAACAATCAGCACACAAAGATATTAGCCATGATGTAACGACAGAAAAAAATCACCAATATAAAAATGCAACCGAGGTCAAATCTGCTATATATCGAAAATAAATAAACTCACAAACGCTATATTTGAGATGTATACAAATTTCCACATTTTATCTAACTTAACCAAAAAGCAGCGTTTTGTTTGTAAATGAATCAGAAGATACTCTTGTATTGGCGTACAGTAAAAGCATCCCCTTTGCATCTGTAAAACCACAGATGACGCTAAGTCTATAAACAAAGTCCTCCAAAGTAACATCAAGGGCAATCAGCATCCTTATTAACATGGTTAATGTTAGGTGATTTACTCCCCTTTCGTATCTTGATATTTGTTGTTGGCTTAATCCAACCATACGGCCAAATTCAGCACCAGTAATTTTTTTTCTTTGCGAAAGAAACGAATTGTTTCACCAGCACATGAGTTAATCATACTGAATCTTTTTAACGCGGGCGTCACTATCTCTTCAGGGAAGAAATGGCTATCCCCAATGAAAAACAAAACATAACCGATTCAGTGTCTTTATTGAATCGAGATCGTTAATTTCCTGACGTAACTGACCATACGCTTTTATTCACAAGTAATTTAACTAACATTATCTTGCTTGAAGTCAAAAATGTGATGCGTGATTTTCTGTAGTATGTTTAACCGAATGTATGTTTCCGAGTAGCCACATTTTAGATGTGATGATTATCACAATGCAATAGTCGTAACGGTTCGCATTAATCACTATACGAAACTGTTACCAATGTTAATGTTTTCGATAAATTGATAAAAACACCCCTATAATCAATGCGTTATAACACCTGGCACTCACTGTCAATATCGGCCATTATTTACTTTAATTCGATATTTTTAGCTAAACCATCATCAAAAATTGAATTAAAAAGGTTTTTAAATCCAAATAATCCATGTTTACACAAAACAAAACAATTTGACTCAAGTTTAGTTACGAATATTAATTCTTTCTATAAAAATTGATGTAAGCATCTGTTATTTATATAGTTATCCATATCACCATCCAAAATTAAACTCTCATAGCGAGTATTTGCCTGTTGGTGCTGTAAGTCTCCCCGTTTTAATTCCCCACACTTTTTGAGAGTTCCGATTTTTCAGCCACCAGCTGATACTCTTCCGGTGTCAGGGATTCATGGGACCGATCGTTGTTATAGTCCATCAGTCAGCGCTATGTAATTTCCCGTGTTTCATTCAGAGGGCTGATCAGGTTTCTGCCCGGTATGGCCGATGGAGCCAACGCCAGTGAGACCCGTTCTGGTTCCTTCTCCATCCGCATCTTCAGCGTGTAGCCGCAGAATAGGCAGGTTTGCAAGGATACTTACACAATATCAGGGGGATGAAGTAGCACTGTTCGGCAAAGATACCCCTTATCCTCTATCCAGACTGCCCTGCTCGTGATTCCCCCTTGATCTTTGCTATCAACATACAATACTGTATATAAATACAGTATTAATCAGCGGTGATCATAATGCAGCTTTTCACACCTACTGAGCGACACCAGATAGTCGCTCACCCGATGTGCAATGCCCCTGTTCCCTGCGTCTTTCCAGGTCCGGCACAGGGCTACATTGAGCGTCGTACCGCTCTGAATGAACCGATGATTCAACACCTCAGTGTGACCTGTATCATGGCCTCTGCGAGATGAGCATGTTTGCACTGTGTGATGTGAACGCTTTCTATGCATCCTGCGAAACTGCTTTTCGTCCTGACCTGAAGGGCCGACCCGTCGTGGTTTTGTCCAATAACGATGGTTGTGTCATCTCTCGTTCAGCGGAAGCAAAACCTCTGGTGAAGATGGGGGAACCGTATTTCAAACACAAAGAGCTGTTCAGGCATCATGGTGTGGTGTGCTTCAGTAGTAACTATGAACTTTATGCTGATATGTCCAACCGGGTTATGACCACGCTTGAAGGGATGTCCCCTCGTAGCGAAATATATTCAATTGATGAGATCTTTTGCGATCTTACCGGCGTACGAAACTGTCGCGATCTTTCCGAATTAGGCCGGGAGATGAGAGCGACCGTTCTGCAGCACACACACCTGACAATCGGCGTAGGGATAGCACCAACAAAGACCCTGGCTAAACTGGCAAATCATGCAGCTAAACGATGGCAACGGCAGACGGAAGGCGTTGTTGAGTTGTCAAATGTGGGTCGACAGCGAAAATTGATGGCTGTACTACCGGTAAACGAGGTCTGGGGGGTAGGACGACGCATCACGAAGAAACTTGAGATGATGGGGATAAAGACAGTCTTGCAACTGGCAGACACTGATATCCAATTCATCAGAAAACACTTCAATGTCGTGCTGGAAAGAACCGTCCGTGAATTACGGGGTGAACCCTGCCTTGAGCTGGAAGAGTTCGCCCCGGTAAAGCAAGAAATCATCTGCTCTCGTTCGTTCGGCGATCGCGTCACCGAATACGAGGATATGCGTCAGGCTATCTGCAGCTATGCGGCTCGGGCTGCAGAGAAACTTCGTTTGGAACATCAATACTGCCGATTTATCTCGGCGTTTGTGAAAACATCCCCCTTCGCGGTTAGCGAGCCCTGTTACGGCAATAGCGCATCGCTAAAGCTGCTCACGCCAACCCACGACAGCAGAGATATCATCGCGGCGGCAACACGCTGTTTGGATGCAATCTGGAAAAGCGGATATCGGTACCAGAAAGCTGGCGTACTACTGGGCGATTTTTATAGCCAGGGCGTCGCGCAACTTAATCTGTTCGATGACAATGCTCCAAGAAAAAACAGCAAAAAGTTAATGGATGTATTAGATCATCTGAATGCTGAAAAAGGCAGTGGGACGCTCTACTTCGCTGGTCAGGGCATTCAGCAACAATGGCAGATGAAACGGGAAATGCTTTCACCTCGATACACAACACGATTTTCTGACCTACTTACCGTTAAGTAATGCGTGGAACCAAAACGAGTCTGCTTCCCACCACCGGCTTTCCGGCTAAATCCGGGCGGAATGCCGTTTCACAGGAGGCATAGAAGCTGTTGACATCCACCAGCGCAAACATGCTTAGCTCGCCGCTTTGATGATAAAAGTGACGACGCCAAAGATATCGAGCGAGCCTTCGTCGGTGACAGAGATCGGCGAGTAAGCGCTGTTCATCGGCAACAGCATCACCGTCGGGCGAAGCTGCAGGCGCTTCACGGTGAACGCCCCGTCAATCGCTGCAATCACAATATCGCCCTGCGACGCCGTTCTTGAGCTGTCAACGATAAGCAAATCTCCTTCGCCGATTCCCCCTTCCACCATCGAGTCCCCCGCCGCCTTCACGAAGTAAGTCGCGCCGGGATTGCGCACCAGCAGCTTGTTGAGGTCGATACGCTGCTCAACATAGTCCTGTGCCGGTGACGGAAACCCGCACTGCACCAGGTCGCCAAAGAGAGGTAAAGAAGAGTCGGGGCAATGCGCCGCAGGTTTGAGAAGGTTCATGATACCGCCAATGCAAATACTGTTTATATATACAGTATCAGGTAAAAAAGACACTTCAAGCAAGAAAACACGCACTTTTGCTAAGCCATTTGTTTTGCAAACGAAAAAACTCTAGCCCGCAGACAGAATCCATAAAAGCCTTAAGGTGTAATGAAAAAGAGCATAGTGATATGGTCATCAGCAGGCCCGTTACCCAACAAAAGGATGCGTGATGACACAGCCAGAGATTCAGGATTTGCTTAACCAGCTCGAAACCCCGGAAGATGCCGCGGCGCTAAGCTGGGTGGAAAAACAAAACCAGCGCACCACGGACAGGTTCGCCAAAGGAGAGCGTTTTCAGCAGATGCGGGGCGCCATCCTGCAGTCGCTTGATGATAAAACCAACATTCCCTGGGGAAGTCATTACCGCGAAAAGGTCTATAACTTCTGGCAGGATGACGAGCATCCTCGGGGTATCTGGCGCCGGACGTCTGAAGCCTCTTATCTGACGGCCACGCCGGAATGGGAAACGGTGCTGGATATCGATCGCCTGAATGAAGACGAAGGCGCGAACTGGAGCTACCACGGCGCAGACCTGCTTCATCCTGACTATTCGCGGGCGCTGATCTTTTTATCCAGCGGCGGCGATGCCTGTGAAATACGTGAATTCGATCTGGTGAATAAAACGTTTATTCGCGACGGATTTTTCCTGCCGGAAAGCAAAAGCTCGGCAAGCTGGGTGGATGAAAATACCCTGCTGCTGGCGCTGGACGCGGGTGACGACACGCTCACCACCTCCGGCTATCCACGCTGCGCTTACCGCTGGGTCCGTGGCACATCGCCGCAGGATGCCGCGCTGATTTACGCTGGCGAAGCTACGGATATGGCCGTTTCAGCCTGGCATGACGATACCCCCGGTTTTGAGCGCGATTTGGTGCACCGCAGCAAAGACTTCTACCGCGGGCAGACCTGGCTATTGACCGGGCAGGACACGCTGACGCTTATCGCCGTCCCGGAGGATGCCTCCTGCGGATTTTTTAAAGACTGGCTGCTGGTCACGCTAACCTCCGACTGGCCAATAGCTGAGACAACCTGGCCCGCAGGTGCCCTGCTGGCTATTGATTTAGCTGATTTTCAGCGAGGTGAGCGCCATTTCATTTCGCTCTTCACGCCCAACTCGCGCACCACGCTGCAAGGCTACGGCTCGACCCGTGATTACCTCCTGCTTAACCTGAGCCAGGATGCTGTCGAAAAAGTCGATTTTATAAAAATCGAAAACGGGCAACGCCACTGTGTGAAAACGCTGGAGCTGCCTGATTTTACCAACGTCTCCGCCGGCGGTATTGATGATGAAAGCAACCGCTACCGGTTGGTCAGTCACGGGTTTTTGCAGCCCTACAGCGTCAGTTATGGCGATCTCGACACCGACACACTCACTCTTGTGAAACAGGATCCAGCCTGCTTTGATGCTGAAGCATTCAGCGTGACTCAGCACTTTGCCCTTTCACTGGATGGCACCCGCGTCCCCTACTTCCAGGTGGCAGCCAAAGCGCTGGCGCTGTCCGGTGATAATCCGACGCTGCTGTACGGTTACGGCGGATTCGAGGTCTCTTTAACACCTCATTACCTTGACTCAAAAGGCGCGACGTGGCTGCAAAAAGGCGGGGTTTATGTCGTCGCGAATATTCGCGGCGGCGGTGAATATGGCCCGGCCTGGCACCAGGCCGCGCTCAAACAGCATCGCCATCGCGCCTGGGAAGATTTTACCTCTGTGGCAAGCGATCTGGCGGCGCGGAAAGTTACCTGTGCCGCGAAGCTTGCCGCTCAGGGTGGGAGCAACGGCGGCCTGCTGATCGGCAATATGCTTACCGACTACCCAGCATTATTTGGCGCGCTGGTGTGCGAAGTCCCGCTGCTGGATATGCTGAACTATCACCGCTGGCTCGCGGGAGCCTCCTGGATTGCCGAGTATGGCGACCCGGACATTGCCGAAGAGCGAGAGTGGCTGCAGCGTTATTCTCCGTTCGACAAAGTGTCCGCCGATGTGGATTATCCCCCCACGCTGTTCACCACCGGCACCCAGGATGACAGGGTTAGCCCGGCCCACGCGCGTCGGATGGTGGCGCGGATGCAGCAACAAGGGCACGAGAACGTCTGGCTGTATGAGGAAACGGATGCTGGCCACGGCAGCGCGCCGGAGAATAGCCAGACGGCGGCCCATCAGGCCATGATCGAAGAGTTTCTCTGGCAGATGCTGACCGAGAAATAAGCGTGGGCGGTGCGTCAAAGGCGCGCCGCCTCATCATTAGCGTACCTAATGCAACAGCATATTTTTTAATTTTTATTTATCGCTCAAACGCTATTTAATTCGTCCTCAATCAATGAAAAGGAGACCGATAAATGGCTGGCGAGAATAACCTGGCAATACTGCTGAGCAATGCTGCCCCGGAGCTTAACCCGGGTAAATATGTATTTTGCACTTTAGCCTCACCTTCTGCGGAATTAAAAGATGCCGCCATTGTGATCGTGCGCGAGGCTGAAGGCGTGACGCTGGTTCTGCCGCAGGATCTGGCGGATAAACATGCCGTTAGCTACGACTATGTCGCCAGTTGGGTAACCCTGAAAATTCACTCGTCCCTCGCCGCCGTGGGCCTTACCGCCGCGTTTTCACGCGCACTGGCAAATAAAGGCATCAGCTGTAACGTGGTGGCGGGTTATTACCACGACCATATTTTCGTGGCTCATAAAGACACCGAATCGGCGATGGCGGCATTGTCGTCTCTGGCATCGGGTATATAAGCAGGCAAATATAAATCAGGGGATGCCTTTCGCCTCCCCTGACAACAGGCTATTAGCTGCGGATAAATTTCAGGATATCCGCATTGATGATATCGGCATGCGTGGTATGCATCCCGTGCGGGTAGCCGGGATAGATATGCAGCGTACTGTTGCTGAGCAGCTTATCCTGCAGAATAGCCGCATTTTTGTACGGCACAACCTGATCGTCATCCCCCTGCAGAACCAGAACCGGCACGGTGATGGCCTTCAGATCGTCGGTCTGGTCGGTTTCTGAAAACGCTTTAATGCCGTCATAGTGCGCTTTTGCGCTGCCGGCCATGCCCTGCCGCCACCAGTTCCGAATGCTTCCTTCAGAAACATCGGCTCCCTCGCGGTTAAAGCCATAGAACGGGCCAGAGGAAACATCGAGATAAAACTGCGCACGGTTTGCCGCCAGCGCCTTACGGAAACCGTCGAATACGTCGAGCGGCGTTCCACCCGGGTTGTTCGCGGTTTTCACCATCAACGGCGGAACGGCGCTGACTAAAACGGCTTTCGCAACGCGCCCCTGAGGCTGCCCGTATTTCGCAACATAGCGAGCCACCTGGCCGCCGCCGGTAGAGTGCCCCACATGCACGGCATTTTTCAGATCCAGATGTTCCGCTACCGCCGAGGCATCCGCAGCATAATGATCCATATCATGCCCTTCACTGACCTGGTCTGAACGGCCGTGCCCACGACGGTCGAACGCGATAACCCGGAAGCCTTCGCCTAAGAAAAACAGCATCTGGTTATCCCAGTCATCGGCGCTTAACGGCCAACCATGATGAAAAACAATCGGCTGAGCCTCTTTCGGCCCCCAGTCTTTATAGAAGATATTGACGCCATCTTTCGTCTTTACGAAGGTCATAAACCTCACTCCTCGTCGCTATGAATTGCATTTAACCCAGTAAAGCATAGTCGATGGGTGTGGCATGTCCGTAAATCCTGCTGGCATTCGCCGCCGCAATCCGTACCATACACGCCAGCATGACACGCTGTGCGTGTTGGATTCAGAGCCCGAGACTTTCATGACCACTCAAAAAGAACAGTACAACCTGAACAAGTTACAGAAACGCCTGCGTCGCAACGTGGGTGAAGCGATCGCCGATTACAACATGATTGAAGACGGCGACCGCATTATGGTTTGCCTTTCCGGCGGCAAAGACAGCTACACCATGCTGGAAATCCTGCGTAACCTTCAGCAGAGCGCGCCAATCAGCTTCAGCCTGGTAGCGGTAAACCTCGACCAGAAACAGCCAGGGTTCCCTGAGCATATTCTGCCGGCTTATCTGGACAGCATCGGCGTTGAATACAAGATTGTGGAAGAGAACACCTACGGCATCGTTAAAGAGAAGATCCCGGAAGGCAAAACCACCTGTTCACTGTGTTCTCGCCTGCGCCGCGGTATTCTGTACCGCACCGCGACCGAGCTGGGTTGTACCAAAATCGCGCTGGGCCACCACCGCGACGATATTCTGCAGACGCTGTTCCTGAATATGTTCTACGGCGGCAAGATGAAGGGCATGCCACCGAAGCTGATGAGCGATGACGGCAAACATATCGTTATTCGCCCGCTGGCCTACTGCCGCGAGAAAGACATAGAGCGTTTTGCCATTGCCCGCGAATACCCAATTATTCCGTGTAACCTGTGCGGCTCGCAGCCAAACCTGCAGCGCCAGGTGATTGCCGATATGCTGCGCGACTGGGATAAACGCTATCCGGGCCGCATTGAAACCATGTTTACCGCCATGCAGAACGTGGTCCCATCTCATCTGTGTGATACCGAATTGTTTGATTTCGCGGGTATTACCCACGGTTCAGAAGTGGTGAACGGCGGCGATCTGGCGTTCGATCGCGAAGACATTCCGATGCAGCCGGTTGGCTGGCAGCCGGAAGAAGACGGCGCGGATGTCTCTCTGCAGCGCCTGGATATTCTGGAAATAAAATAAGCTTACTTCCCTCTCCGCCCGGAGAGGGAAAACCTCAATGGTGTGCTGGTGGGTCGATTATCGGCCTCGGATCCGGGTCGGTCGGCGGGTCTGGAATCGGCTGCGGTTTGGGGATCGGGTCAGGTACCGGCACGGGTTCGGTGGGAAAAGCCGGGTCGCTCATCATCAGGCTGTCGCGATACAGCATCGTCATCTCCTGGTCAGTGAATCACCCTTTAAAGCATAGTCCACAAATCACAGGCAAAAAAAAGCCGACTCTTAAAGCCGGCATTGTACGAATCAATTGTGCTATGCAGTAATTCTAAAAAAAGGAAGTAAGACAATATGGAGCGCAACGCCCATCGCTTGACGTTGCATTCACCTGCGAGAGAGAGTTTGCCCCTATGCGATTTTTGGTTTCTTGATTTTGCTCAATAACAATGCCGTTTTAGGGGACCAACGCAGATAGAATAATTTAATTTTACAGCCATTTACTGCGGTGTAACCACCAGGCAACACCACCAATCATAACCACCAACATAATGCAGAACAGGCTGAAGCCAAACGCCCAGCCACCTCCCGGAATTCCCCCGAGGTTAACGCCAAACAGCCCGGTTAAAAATGTACTGGGTAAAAACACCATTGCCATCAGCGACATGGTGTATGTTCGCCGGTTTAGCGACTCCTGCGTGACCTGGGTAATCTCATCGGTCATCACCGCCGTGCGGGCGATACAGGAGTCAATTTCGTCCAGTCCTCTCCCCAGCCTGTCGGCAATGTCCTGCATGCGGCGGCGCTGATCGTCGTTCATCCAGCTAAGCCGTTCGCTGGACAGGCGAGCGTAAACATCCCGCTGCGGAGACATGTAGCGACGCATCACGATAAGCTGTTTACGCAACAGCGCCAAAGCCCCGCGAGGCGGTACCTGCTGGTCGAGCAAATTGTCTTCCAGGTCGATGATTTTGTCGTGCATTTGCTCAATAAATTCACTGGCGTGATCGGTGAGCGCATCACAGGCATCCACCAGCCAGCTGCCGCAGTCGGTCGGGCCGGTGCCTTCATTCAGATCGTTAACCACATCGTCCAGCGCCAGCACCTGCCGCCTGCGGGTTGAAACAATGAGCCGTTCATCGATGTAAAGCCGCACGGCCACCAGTTGGTCCGGACGTTCGTCGGTACTGCCGTTGATGCAGCGCAGGGTAATCAGCGTGCCGTCACCGACACGAGAAACGCGTGGACGCATGCTCTCACCGGCTAATGCGTCTCTGACATAGTTGGGCAACAGCGGCGTGTTGGCCAGCCAGTCCGCGCTGTCGGCGTTGGTGTAATTGAGATGCAGCCAGCAGGGATGCTCGCTGTCGATGATTTCGTTGCTGTCGATGGGCTTTACGCCGCCCCTGCCGTCCAGCTGCCAGGCAAATACCGCATCCGGCACGTGCAGCTCGCTGCCTTTAATTACATCCACTGCGCAATCCTCAAGCTGAGTCAGTTCTTTCTGTCAGTCTAGTCATCTCTGATACGAAGGCAACCGCAAGCAGTTATCAAAGGCGCTGAAATTGCAGAGAAAAGCGTAAATAAACCTTAATGGCAGACGTAAAAAAACCGGGCGATGGCCCGGTTCTTATTAGCGCAACTGGCTGTCTTTCGAGCCACGGCGGTTATAGCCTGAGAACGTGGCCCGGTGCACATCTTCCGCCTGCTGGCAGTTAATACACAACCTCACGCCCTGAATCGCTTTGCGCCGTGCGTCTGGAATGCGTTCACCACACTCTTCGCAGTATTCGAGACTTTCGCCCTTCGGTAGCTCGCTGCGCGCTCTGGCAACGGCGTCGTCCACGGTACTGTCGATTTGCTCCTGAACGGCGCCGTCATTGGCCCAACCTGATGCCATCTCGTCACCTCCGCAATCGCTATGCCTGAGGTGACTATAATAGCACTTTTACCGCACAAATTTTAGCCAGCACTAATGCTTGATAATGTACATCGTCCGGCTGTAGGCCACGTCTTCCGGGTTGTTAATCGGGTAACCTTTCAGCCACGGTTTGATCAGGCGACCATTGGTGTACTGATAGATAGGCGCAATAGGCGCTTTTTCCTGAATGATTTTTTCCGCTGCATTGTAATCCGTATTACGCGCTTTATCGGTGGTTTCCAACGCAGCCTGGGACAGCAGCTTGTCGTATTCCGGAGAATTGAAGCGTGAAATATTGCCGCTGTGGGTGGAGGTGAGCAGCGACAGGAAAGTAGAAGGCTCATTGTAATCCCCTACCCATGAGGCTCGAATGACGTCGAAATTGCCGGTGTTGCGGCTGTCGATGTAGGTTTTCCACTCCTGATTTTGCAGCTTCACGTCAACGCCCAGATTTTTCTTCCACATTGACGCGACGGCAATCGCTATTTTCTGGTGGTTTTCGGAGGTGTTATACAGCAGCGTCAGCTTCAACGGTTTGGTATCGCCGTAACCTGCGGCCCGCAGCAGCATTTTCGCCTGAGCGTTCAGCTCCTGCTGACTCATCTCTTCAAACGGTGAAGGGTCCGGCTTAAAGCCTGCGGTGACGTCTGGCGTAAAGCGCCAGGCTGGTTTCTCCCCCGTACCCAGGACTTTCTCCGCCATCAGGCGGCGGTCGATAGTCATGCTCAAGGCGAGGCGAACCCGAGCATCCTCCGTAGGCCCTTTTTGCGTATTAAACGCGTAATAATAGGTGCCAAGCTGCGGCGGCGTGTAGACCTGCCCCGGAATGTCTTTCAGCAGTTTCTGGTAGAGGTTTTTCGGGAACGACTCGGTGATGTCGATATCGCCGGCCAGATAACGCTTGGTTGCCGCCGATTCCTGGTTGATCGGAATAAAGGTCACTTTAGTCAGCACCGTTTTCCCGTTATCCCAGTAATTTTTATTCGGCACCACAACCAGCTTCTCGTTCACCACGCGGTCCTGCAGCGTAAATGCGCCGTTGCCCACGAGGTTGCCAGGTTTCGTCCACTCATTACCTAATTTTTCAACGACCGCTTTAGGCGTTGGATAGAAGGCAAAGTTTGCCGCCAGGCTTGGGAAGAACGGCACGGGTTTATCAAGCTGGACGCGCAGCGTCCTGGCATCCACGGCCGTTACGCCGAGCTTATCGGCAGGCATTTTCCCGTCGATAATGGCCTGAGCGTTGGTGATACCCGCCAGCGCGGCAAACCAGGCAAAGGAAGAGGTGTTTTTCGGATCAACCAGGCGCTGCCAGCTGTAAACAAAGTCCTGCGCCGTTACCGGTGAGCCGTCGGACCAGCGGGCGTTATCCCGTAACGTAAACGTCCAGACGCGGTTGTCGTTGCTTTGCCATTTGGTCGCCACGCCGGGAACCAGTTCGCCTTTTTCGTTTTGGTTAACCAGGCCTTCAAAAAGATCGCGAATGACCTGAATTTCCGGCAGGCCGACCGCTTTGATCGGATCAAGGCTCGCGGGTTCATCTTTAATATGTCTGACCAACTCCTGACTGCTTGCAAGCTTCGTCCCTGCGGGCACATCCGCCGCCCAGGCGCTTTGCAGCATGGCGGCAACGGCCAACGCACAACAGCTAAAACTGAGGCTTTTTTTCATCTCTATCCTTCCGTGTTTTTGCATTCAGGAGATTTGTGTAAGTTACTGTAGCGTAATTTATTCTTTTGATTCCAGGAAAAAGCTCACATCTGCGGATTAAGGTGAGTTTTCCCTAAAACATTGCTATTAATGACGTTAATAGCCGTCTGACTCAGTGAGAGGAATATCATGCCCACGACCCGCCCTCGCCCCCAGCGCGGCCATTTGCCGCCGGGCTGTGAACGCTACGGAAAATCGGCATTAGGCGCGCCGCTGCTCTATTTCCCTGCAACAGCAACGGAAGAGCGCAGCGGATTGATCATTGCCGGGACTCACGGCGATGAGAACGCCGCGATGGTGGCGCTTTCCTGCGCGTTAAGGACACTCGAGCCGCAATTCAGGCGGCATCATGTGGTACTGGCGGTGAACCCGGACGGTTGCCAGTTGGGGCTGAGGGCGAACGCTCACGGCGTGGATTTAAACCGAAACTTCCCTGCAGCAAACTGGAAAGAAGGCGACACGGTTTACCGCTGGAACAGCAGCGCAGATAAACGAGACGTGGTGCTTTCTACCGGGCAAACGCCGGGTTCCGAACCGGAAACTACCGCGCTGTGCCAGCTTATTCATCAGCTGCAGCCCGCCTGGGTAGTCTCTTTTCACGATCCGCTGGGCTGTATTGAAGATCCGCACAGTTCAGCCCTGGGACATTGGCTGGCAGAAGCCTTTGCGCTCCCACTGGTGACCAGCGTCGGGTATGAAACGCCGGGGTCATTCGGTAGCTGGTGTGCTGATTTAGGCCTGCCGTGCATTACGGCTGAATTCCCGCCAATTTCCGCAGATGAGGCCAGCGAGCGCTACCTGCGGGCGATGACCGACCTTTTGCACTGGCACAGGTAAACATTAGGGATAAAGTTTTCCTGTCTCAAAATGCAGCGATGGCTCCACGTCTACGGCAAGCCAGGTGGGGCCATCGAGATCGGCAAAGCGTACCTTAGCCGCCAGCGGTAAAGCGGCGGCAATCGCGCGTGACGTGCAGAGCATACAGCCAAGCATGACGTCAAATCCCTGCTCCCGCGCAGCGTTGGCTAACAGTAATGCCTCTGTCAGGCCGCCGGTTTTATCGAGCTTAACGTTCACCATCTCGTAACGCCCGGCAAGTGCAGGCAGGCTGCTACGCGTGTGGCAGCTTTCGTCGGCGCAAATCGGCAGCGGGTGGATAAAATTGGCCAGGGCGCTGTCGTCCCCGGCGGGAAGCGGCTGCTCCAGCATCGCCACGTTGAGGTCTGCCAGCAGCTGGCAGCGCGCGGCCAGACCATCGCTGCGCCAGGACTCGTTGGCATCCACAATCAAAATGGCTTCCGGTACCGCTGCCCTGATGGCAACCATGCGCTCGGTAATAAGACGATCGTCAAGTTTGACCTTAAGCAGGCGTGCGCCCTTCTCCCACAGCAAAGCCGCTGAAGCGGCCATCTGTTCCGGGGCGGCAATCGTGACCGTTTGAGCCGTGGTCACCATCTCCGGTAGTTCGACCGCATTCAGGGCTGATATCGTCGTGTGTTTCAGGCGGGCTTCCAGGTCCCAAAGCGCGCTATCAATGGCGTTCCGCGCTGCCCCAGGCGGAAGCGCCTGCTGTAATTCAGCACGCGTCAGCCCACGTTCAAGCTGCGGCAAGAGGGTTGTGATCTGGGCAAGCACTGAGGCATCGCTTTCGCCATAGCGTGGGTATGGCGTGCATTCGCCGACGCCTTTCACGCCGTCCTCTTCCAGCTCAACCACCACGACAACCGCTTCGCTGCGCGTTCCCCTTGATATAACAAATGGCGTATGGAGCGGCCATGCTTCCTGGTAAACTTTCACTGTTCTCATCGTCAGCCTCCCCTGGGTTATCGCCTGAGTATAGCGAGCCCACGCTTTTACGTGCACTTTCAGTTTTTTATGTTCATCACGGATTTCCTGGAATACACTGTCCCGGGCGTTAATTTTATGTAAAAGGAAGATTAAACATGTCACAAACCGTTCATTTCCAGGGCAACCCGGTCAAGGTTGCAGGTCAGATCCCACAGACGGGCAGCAAAGCCGCCGCCTTCTCTCTGGTCGCGAAAGATCTTTCTGACGTTGCGCTGAGCCAGTTTGCCGGCAAACGTAAAGTGCTGAATATTTTCCCAAGCATCGACACCGGCGTATGTGCCGCGTCCGTGCGCAAATTCAACCAGCTGGCTACCGAGCTGGATAACACCGTTGTGCTGTGTATTTCTGCCGACCTGCCGTTCGCTCAGTCCCGTTTCTGCGGTGCTGAAGGCCTGAACAACGTTGTCACCCTGTCCACCCTGCGTAACCCTGAGTTCCAGCAGACTTACGGCGTCAGCATTGCCGAAGGCGCGCTGAAAGGCCTGACCGCCCGTGCGGTAGTGGTTATCAATGAAAACGATGAAGTGATCTTCAGCGAGCTGGTGAATGAAATCACCACCGAGCCGGACTACGCTGCGGCACTGGAAGTGCTGAAGGCTTAAGACTCAAGCCTGTATGAAAAGAAAACCCCGGCTTGCCGGGGTTTTTTATTTTTACTCTTCGCTTTTCTTCTGGCTCAGACCATATTCGCGCAGCTTGTTGGCGATCGCGGTATGGGAAACACCTAACCGTTTTGCCAGCTTACGCGTGCTTGGATAACTCCGGTAAAGCTGCGTTAATACCGAGCGTTCAAAGCGACTGGTAATATCGTCCAGCGAGCCTTCCATCGCCTCTTCCCCCACCGCCAGGCTGGCCGAGTCAAAGTCCGGCAGCAGGATGTCCTGCGGACGCAGCTCGTAGCCTTCCAGCTGGGTTAAAGCACGGTAAATGGCGTTTTTGAGCTGGCGAACGTTACCTGGCCAGCCGTAGCGGGTCAGCACGCTGCTTAAATCGTGAGACAGCTTAGGCCGCGGCACGCCCTGCTCGTCGGCAAAGCGCGCCACGAACAGTTCGGTCAGCGGCATGATGTCCTGCGGGCGATCGCGCAGCGGCGGCAAATTCAGGGTCAGCACGTTGAGACGATAATAGAGATCCTCACGGAACTCGCCTTTCTGCACCAGCTCCACCAGGTTTTTTTGCGTCGCGCAAATTACGCGAACATCGACATGCACCTCGTGTTCTTCGCCTACGCGACGGAAAGTGCCGTCGTTCAGGAAGCGCAGCAGCTTGGTTTGCATGCGCGGTGACATTTCGCCGATTTCATCCAGCAGAACCGAGCCGCCGTTAGCCTGCTCGAAGAAGCCTTTTTTACCTTCGACGGCGTTGGCATAGGCTCCGGCCGCATGACCAAACAGTTCGCTTTCGATAACGTCATCCGGGATAGATCCGCAGTTCAGCGCCAGATAAGGCTTCTGCGCTCGCGGGCTGCTCAGGTGGCAGGCGTTGGCCAGAAGGTCTTTGCCTGTACCGGTGTCACCCACAATCAGCAGTGGGGCATTCAGCAGCGACAGTTTGCGAGCCTGCTCAACCACGTGACGCATTTTCGGGCTGACGGCAACAATCTGGTCAAAGGCGCTGAAATCGCTGCTGGAGAGGTTCTGCAGCTGGCGCCCCATGCGAACGGTAGAGCGTAGCATCACCACCGCGCCAACCAGCAGCGGCTGTTTATCTTCACCATCCAGGTGAACCGGCGTGATTTCCAGCAGGAAATTTTGCCCGTGGATCACGACATGTTCGGTATGCGAGTCGTGCGGTTCGCTCTCCAGCCAACGGGTGAAGTTAAAACCGTTAATCAGCGTACCCGCATTATGATTACGCAGGCGGTCTTCGCTCTGCCCGAACAGCGTGCAGCTCGCCGGGTTCGCCAGTTCAACTTTGCTACGCATATCCAGCGACAGCACCGGCTCCGGCAGCGCCTCAAGCAGTGCGCTCAGGGCACGATGCTCGCGCTCGGACGGCATCCACGGTACTTTGCGCACGTCGGTAACGTCGGGGATACGGCGAATTTCAGCCATCAGGCTGCTGAAGGATTCAAAATCAAGGGAGGAAAAATTAAGGTAAATACGCCCAATCGGGTCAATTTCGATACCGCGCAAATCAATGCCGCGCAGCACTAACAGATCGAGCAGTTCGCGAGTGAGACCAAGGCGGTCCTGACAAAAGACTTCCAGACGCATGCAGGTGACCTTATTTTACGGTAAACGGCCTATATGCCCCTCAGCCGAGCTGAAGGACCTCATAGAGTTGGGAAGATGATAACCCAGTTAGCCGTTAGCAAGAAGAGACCTGTCATGAAATGTTGACACCAAAAGGCAAACCATTGGTCAACGTGGCAATTATTTTTACGCCTGAGTGTAAACGCATAAAGGCAGCTAAGGCCGCCCTTATGCGCTCGCCTTATCCAGCCGTTTTATCTTTCCCGGAGGCCAGGGTTTCTTTGAGCTGGACCAGAAGCTGTTTGCGGAAATCGCCCAGCCGGGGTTTGTCACCCTCCAGCCACGGCAGCGGACGGCACAGTTCCATGGCCTTGATCCCCAAACGCGCGGTCAGCAACCCGGCTCCTATGCCCTGCGCGGCACGGGCCGAAAGCCGGGCGGCGATATCCTGCGACATCCAGTCCATACCGACTTCACGCACCAGCTCGCTGGCCCCGGCAAAAGCGATATTCAGCAACACCAGGCGGAACAGGCGAATGCGGCTAAAGTAGCCCAGCTCAATGCCGTACAGCGTGGCAATGCGGTTAATCAGGCGCAGGTTGCGCCAGGCAATAAACGCCATGTCTACCAGCGCCAGCGGGCTGACGGCAATCATCAGCGTAGATTCGGCGGCCGAACGGCTGATTTCACGCCGGGCCTGCGCGTCCAGTACCGGCTGAACAAGCTGAGCATAAAGCGCCACGACTTCCCGGTCGTTGTGGGTTTCGTGAATGGAAGCGTACCAGCGCTGCAGTGCCGGATGGCCTTTATCCAGCCCGGCCTGGCTGGCTAATTTTTCGCAGAACGCTCGCCCTTTCCCGGTGCCGTGGCTGGCAAGCAGCTCCCGGGCCTCGTCGCGCTCTTCTGCACGCTGGCGCAAACGCCACAACCGCCGCCATTCGCTGGCAATCGAGCCGACACCAGCCGCGACGATAAGCCCCCCGGCTACGCCGCCGCCTAGCGCGATCCAGTCCTGAGTCACAAAAGCGTTGTGGGTCCACTGCACGCCCTGCGCCACGACGCTGACGCCAAACAGCGCCAGCCCGGCAGTCACCATTTTGCGCCACAGGCTGCGTTTCGGCCTTAAAGCAGCCTCAATAACCGCCTCAGCCTGCCCTTCTTCTTCGGCAAGCGTTTCAGTGCTGGTTGCGACGGGCGTAAACTTTTGAGCTTCTGGTTCACTGAAAGCATGAGCCGCTTTCCAGTCCTGCTCTTTTTCCACGTCCAGCGGCTGCGCAAAATCGATGCGCGGTTTAATAGGATCGCTCATCGCAATTTATCTCCAATCAAGAATTCCAGCGCCGAGTCCAGTCGAATGTGCGGCAGCGGACGGTCAACGTCCATCACCTGCGGGCGGAATTGTTCAAACTGAAAACCCTGGTTCTGCCAGAAAGCATTGCCGGGCAGGCGCGAAGGGACTTCACCCGGATAGACCGTCAGCGGTTCACCATCGCTAAGGCGGTTGCCGCGCAGCGCCGGAATTTGCTCGCCCTGAACTTCAACCATGCCGCTTTGCGTCGCCTGAACGGAAGCCAGCCCCATGCAGTCCATAGTGATACCTTCGAAGGCCGCATTTTGCCAGGCGTCCTGCACCAGCTGCTGCAGCAGAGAGACCATGTTGGCGTGCTGATCGACAGTAACGTGATCGGCTTTGGTCGCGGCAAACAGCAGCTTATCGATAACCGGTGAAAACAGGCGTCGGAACAGCGTACGCTGCCCGTAATGGAAGCTTTGCATTAGCTGGGTTAACGCCAGCCGCATGTCGTTAAACGCCTGCGGCCCGCTGTTAAGCGGCTGCAGGCAGTCCACCAGCACGATCTGCCGGTCGAAGCGCAGGAAGTGATTCTTATAGAACCCTTTCACCACCTTTTCACAGTAGTAGTCAAAACGCGCGCGCAGCATGCCGATGTTGCTGTTTTTATCCGCCTGCGCGAGTTTCGACTCGCCGTAATCGTCGACGTCCGGCCACGGGAAGAACTGCAGGGCCGGAGCTCCGGCCATATCTCCGGGCAGGACAAAACGCCCCGGCTGAATAAAGTGCAGCCCTTCTTTTTTGCAGCGCATCAGGTAGTCGGTCCACGCCTCAGAGATAGCGGCGAGGCGGTTTTCATCGGCGGGCGCAAGAGGATCGAGCCCTTCACAAAGTCGACGCCATTGTGCAGACCATTCGGCACGCTGCCCCTGCAGCAGGCCGGTCATCTGACGTGACCAGCTCAGGTAATCCTGGGCCAGCATGGGCAGGTCGAGCAGCCATTCCCCCGGATAATCCACGATTTCCAGGTACAGCGTTGAGGTGTCTTTGAAGTGGCGTAACAGAGAGTCATTGGAACGGTAGCGCAGCGCCAGGCGCATTTCGCTCACGCCGCGAGTCGGCGTCGGCCAGGCCGGCGGCGTCCCAAAAAGCTGCGCCATGCCTTCATCATAGGTGAAACGCTGAATGCCCAGGTCACGCTGGGGGACGCGCTTAATGCCCAGCAGTCGCTCTTCACGCGCGGCGCTAAGCATCGGCAGGCGTGCGCCGGTATGAATACCCAGCAGCTGGTTGACCATCGCAGTGATAAACGCCGTTTTACCACTGCGGCTCAGCCCGGTCACCGCCAGGCGTAAATGACGATCGACGCCCCGGTTCACCAGGGCGTTAAGTTCATTTTTGATTCGGTTCATAAGCGTCCTGATTGCCTTCCGTTTCGGGAAATACCTTCATTGATAATATCAAATGGGGCGAAATGCCACGAATCAAAGCGTTATGGCGAGAATTCTTACCGTTGTAGGAGGCTATTTTGCCATGCGGCGGTCGTAACGATCGGAAACGTTACGCAGGATGCGGGTCAGTAACGGCTCCAGCACCACGGCCAACACCATTTTAAGCGGACGACGGGCAACGGATTTTATTGCCCACGCGGCAAAACCGGCCGGGCCGAATCGCAGTGCGGCAAGCAGAGCCAGCTTACCGGCGAGTTTCAGGCCAGGTTTGGCTTTTTGAGAGACGGACTGAAACTTAGTCATGTTGACTCCTCACAACGGCGGGATTACTCCCGCCTGATTTCGAATTAAAGCTGACGAAAACGACTGCGAAGCGTGAAGGTATCAGAGGTGATGTAACGTTCCATAGAACGCAAACGTTGTTCACCCGCTGCCAGCTCCGCATCCACCTCGTTAAGCAAATCACGGCTGGTGGGCTGGGCGTTTTTTTCATCTGCGCCGTAGGGCATCGGATCCAGAACAAAAGTCATCACGATGTAGGCCACCAGCACAAAAAACGACAGGCCAAAAAATATCGATAAAATCGCAATGGCGCGGACCAGCTTTACCGGGACATCAAGATACTGCGCAATGCCCGCGCAAACCCCTTTCACCATCCCTTTCTCAGGGATGCGCCACAGCTTACGACCGGAAAATGAATTGACCATTAGTTGTTTCTCCAGTTCGGGTGTTCGGCATCAAGGATCTGTTCCAGAGACTGAATACGCTCCCGCATCTGTCGCGCCTCATCGGTCAACTGGGCGAGGCGCTGCTGTTCACTCTGTGAAAGCTGCTCCCCGTTAGGACGGTTGCTGTAGTGAAGCCACAGCCAAATCGGCGCCACAAACAGCACAAAGATGGTCAGCGGGATAGCAAGAAAAAGCGCGGTCATGTGTACTCCTTACCGTTCAGGCTTGATTCGCGGTACGCCCTGCGCACCGCGGCCTGGATTATTATTGACGATCCTGGTTCATTTTTGCTTTCAGCGCCGCTATCTGAGCGCTGATTTCATCATCGGCTTTCAGTTCGGCAAACTGGGTGTCCAGCGATTTTTGTTTGCCAAACCCGTGGCTTTCCGCCTCGGACTCCATCTGGTCGATGCGGCGTTCGAAAGATTCGAAACGCGCCATGGCTTCGTCCAGTTTACCGCTGTCCAACTGGCGGCGAACGTCGCGTGAAGAAGACGCAGCCTGATGACGCAGGGTCAGTGCCTGCTGGCGAGCACGCGTTTCGCTCAGTTTGTTTTCCAGCTCACCAATTTCTTTCTTCATGCGCGCCAGGGTTTCATCCACGTGAACCACTTCATTTTCCAGCGTCACAATCAGGTCGGTCAGCTTCTGTTTTTCAATCAGCGCGGCACGAGCCAGATCTTCTTTTTCTTTACGCAGCGCCAGCTCGGCTTTTTCCTGCCATTCGGCCTGCTGCGCGGTAGCTTGTTCAACGCGGCGGCTCAGCTGTTTCTTCTCGGCCAGCGCGCGAGCTGAAGTAGAGCGAACTTCCACCAGCGTGTCTTCCATTTCCTGAATCATCAGGCGCACCAGCTTCTGCGGATCTTCCGCTTTCTCCAGCAGGGAGTTGATGTTCGCATTCACGATGTCGGCAAAACGAGAAAAAATACCCATAATTCAATCCTCTTAGTCATTATCTCAGGTGCCAGGCACTCTGCTCTGGCAAGATATTGCAGCATCCGTGCCAACTTTTTATTTCATTGATTAATAAGGATTCATGCAAATTTGACGTCAATATAAAAACCGCTATATTGGTTAAATTAACTAACTATTAGGGAATTTAACCATGTCAGAAAACAAGGACAGCCTCATTGGAGAGGCCAATAGCTTCCTTGAGGTCATGGAGCAGGTTTCCCGCCTGGCCCCGCTGAACAAACCCGTGCTGGTCATCGGCGAACGTGGTACCGGGAAAGAGCTGATAGCCAACCGCCTGCACTTCCTGTCACAGCGCTGGCAGGGGCCATTTATCTCCCTTAACTGCGCGGCGCTGAACGAAAACCTGCTCGACAGCGAGCTGTTTGGCCATGAAGCCGGCGCATTTACCGGCGCGCAGAAGCGGCATCAGGGGCGTTTCGAACGCGCGGAAGGCGGTACCCTGTTCCTTGATGAGTTGGCCACGGCCCCGATGCTGGTGCAGGAAAAACTGCTGCGCGTGGTGGAATACGGCGAACTCGAACGCGTTGGCGGCAGCCAGCCGCTGCAGGTGAATACTCGCCTGGTCTGCGCCACCAATGCCGATTTGCCGGAGCTTGCCGAACAGGGGAAATTCCGCGCCGACCTGCTCGACAGGCTGGCGTTTGACGTAGTGATGCTTCCGCCCCTGCGTGAACGGCGCTCTGATATCCTGCTGCTGGCCGATCACTTTGCGATTCAAATGTGCCGGGAAATAAATCTGCCGCTGTTCCCCGGCTTTACCGGGAGGGCCTGCGAGACGCTGCTTAACTATGGCTGGCCGGGTAATATTCGCGAGCTAAAAAACGTGGTCGAGCGCTCGGTGTACCGCCACGGCTCCAGCGATGAAGCGCTGGATAACATTATCCTTAACCCTTTCACCCATAAACCCGCCCCGCTCCATCAGGCCAGAAAAGAGACTCCGGCGAGTATGCCCGGCCTGCCGCTCGATCTGCGAAGCTGGCAGAACGAGCAGGAGAAAAACCTGCTGGAACAAAGTCTGAAGCAGGCGGCTTTTAACCAGCGTCGGGCTG
Organism: Cedecea sp.; assembly: GCF_036500665.1. Taxonomy (NCBI): domain Bacteria; kingdom Pseudomonadati; phylum Pseudomonadota; class Gammaproteobacteria; order Enterobacterales; family Enterobacteriaceae; genus Cedecea; species Cedecea sp. The sequence goes on along the minus strand of NZ_DASYBS010000030.1, from coordinate 22,518 downwards.
CAGAACTGCTGGGCGTGAGTTATCATCAGCTACGAGCGATGCTGAAAAAGCATCAGTTAAGCAGCCTGACGCCGGACTGAACGGCGTTTTTTTCATCGCCCTGCGCAGAAAATTGCCGATCGTCACCAGTTATTTTGGGGAGAAGGCAAGAGTGCGATACACTTTGCCTATCACCTGAGATAACTCAAAAACTTATGCGCGGAATGCTCTCCTCCCTGTTACTGGGTTTATGCTGCCTGAGCGGCGCGGCGCGTGCCGCAGCGCCCGCTGAAAAACCGGCAGATATTCGCCGTAGCGGGTTCGTTTATTGCGTCAACGGGCAGGTCAATACCTTTAACCCGCAGATGACCAGCGGCGGCCTGACCGTTGATACGCTGGCGGCGCAGCTTTACGATCGTCTGCTGGACGTTGACCCCTATACCTACCGTCTGGTACCTGAGCTGGCGGAAAGCTGGGAAGTGCTGGATAACGGCGCGACCTATCGCTTCCACCTGCGCCGCAATGTCCAGTTCCAGACCACCGCATGGTTTAAGCCCACCCGCACGTTAAACGCCGATGATGTGGTGTTTACCTTCGAGCGTATTTTCGACCGCCACCACCCGTGGCATAACGTTAACGGCGGCAGCTACCCTTATTTCGACAGCCTCCAGTTCCCGGAAACGGTGAAAAGCGTTCGCAAGCTGGATGACAATACCGTTGAATTCCGTCTCAATAAGCCGGACGCCTCCTTCCTCTGGCATCTGGCGACGCATTACGCCTCGGTGATGTCCGCCGAATATGCCACGCAGTTGACCAAAGCCGATCGTCAGGAACTGATGGACAGGCAGCCGGTCGGCACAGGCCCGTTCCTGCTGAGCGAATACCGCGCGGGCCAGTACATTCGCCTGGCGCGCAACCAGCACTTCTGGCGTGGCGTCCCGCTGATGCCGCAGGTAGTGGTAGACCTTGGCTCCGGCGGCACGGGGCGACTTTCCAAACTGCTGACCGGCGAATGCGACGTGCTGGCCTGGCCTGCGGCAAGCCAGTTGACTATCCTGCGTGACGATCCGCGTTTACGCCTGACGCTGCGCCCCGGCATGAACATCGCTTACCTGGCATTTAACACCAATAAGCCGCCGCTGAATAACCCGGCCGTGCGTCATGCCCTCGCGTTGGCGATCAATAACCAGCGCCTGATGCAGTCTATTTATTACGGTACCGCCGAAACCGCCGCGTCGATTCTGCCTCGCGCTTCCTGGGCCTACGATAACGACGCAAAAATCACCGAATACAATCCGGCTAAGGCCCGCGAGCAGCTTAAAGCGCTGGGCGTGAATAACCTCGAGCTGCGCCTGTGGGTGCCAACCAGCTCTCAGGCCTGGAACCCAAGCCCGCTGAAAACCGCCGAGCTTATTCAGGCCGATATGGCGCAGATTGGCGTGAAGGTAATGATCGTACCTATGGAAGGCCGTTTCCAGGAAGCCCGGCTGATGGACATGAACCACGATCTGACGCTTGCCGGCTGGGCAACGGACAGTAACGATCCGGACAGCTTTTTCCGCCCGATGTTGAGCTGCGCGGCAATTGGCTCACAAACCAACTATGCGCGCTGGTGTAACCCGCAGTTCGACAGCGTGCTGCAAAAAGCGCTTTCTTCTCAGCAGCTTTCCGCCCGAATTGAAGCCTATAACGAAGCGCAGGATATTTTGTCTGCCGAGCTGCCGGTGCTGCCGCTGGCCTCGTCGTTAAGGCTGCAGGCCTACCGCTATGATATGAAAGGCCTGGTGCTGAGTCCGTTCGGCAACGCCTCGTTTGCGGGCGTATCCAGGGAAAATGAAGAGGCGAAAAAATAATGATTATCTTTACGTTACGCCGCCTCTTGCTGCTGCTGATCACCCTGCTGTTCCTGGCGATGGTCGGATTTAGCCTCAACTATTTCACCCCGCACGCGCCGCTGCAGGGCGCCTCGATGTGGAACGCCTGGGTGTTCTGGTTTGAAAGCCTGCTGCACTGGGACTTTGGCGTCTCCAGCATTAACGGTCAGTCGATTAATGAACAATTACGCGATGTATTCCCGGCGACCATGGAGCTGTGCATTCTGGCCTTTGGCCTGGCGCTGCTGATTGGCATTCCTGTCGGTATGCTGGCGGGCATCATGCGCAACAAGTGGCAGGATAAGCTGATCAGCGCCCTGGCGCTGGTGGGCTTTTCGATTCCTGTGTTCTGGCTGGCGCTACTGCTGACGCTGTTCTTCTCGCTGACGCTGGGCTGGTTCCCTGTCTCAGGTCGCTTTGATTTACTCTACGAGGTGAAGTCCGTCACCGGCTTTGCGCTGGTGGATGCGTGGCTCTCTGATTCCCCTTACCGCAGCGAAATGATCGTCAGCGCCCTGCGCCATATGGTGCTCCCGGTCGCCGCGCTGGCCGTCGCCCCGACCACCGAAGTTATTCGCCTGATGCGCATCAGCACCATCGAAGTGTTCGATCAGAACTACGTCAAAGCGGCCGCCACGCGTGGGCTTTCTCGCTTTACTATTTTGCATCGCCACGTGCTGCACAACGCGCTGCCGCCGGTGATCCCTCGTCTGGGCCTGCAGTTTTCAACCATGCTAACGCTGGCGATGATCACCGAAGTGGTCTTTAGCTGGCCGGGCCTGGGCCGCTGGCTGATTAACGCCATTCGCCAGCAGGATTACATGGCGATTTCCGCCGGGGTGATGGTGATTGGGTCGCTGGTCATTATTGTTAACGTGATCTCCGATATTTTGGGCGCTATGGCCAACCCACTGAAGCATAAGGAATGGTATGCCTTACGATAGCGTCTACCGCGAAAAGCGACCGCCCAGTACGCTGCGCCTGACGTGGCGAAAATTCTATGGCGATACCACCGCGATGATTGGCCTCTATGGCTGCGGCGGGCTGGTGTTGCTGTGCCTGTTCGGCAGCCTTTTTGCCCCTTATCAAATCGACCAGCAGTTTCTGGGCTATCAGCTTCTGCCGCCTTCCTGGTCCCGCTACGGCGAGGTGTCGTTCTTCCTAGGTACCGACGATCTCGGTCGTGACGTGCTGAGCCGCCTGCTGAGCGGCGCTGCCCCAACGGTGGGAGGCGCGTTTGTCGTCACGCTTGCGGCGACAATTTGCGGCATCGTGCTCGGCGTGATTGCCGGGTCGACCCACGGCCTGCGTTCGGCGGTGCTGAACCATATTCTCGATACGCTGCTGTCGATCCCTTCGCTGCTGCTGGCGATTATTGTTGTGGCTTTTGCCGGCCCGCATCTCAGCCATGCGATGTTTGCCGTCTGGCTGGCGCTGCTGCCGCGAATGGTGCGTTCGGTCTACAGCGCGGTGCACGATGAACTGGAGAAAGAGTACGTGGTCGCCGCCCGCCTTGACGGCGCCTCTACGCTGAATATTCTCTGGTTTGCCGTCATGCCCAATATCACCGCCACGCTGGTAACGGAAATTACGCGAGCGCTGTCTATGGCGATTCTGGACATTGCCGCACTCGGTTTTCTCGATCTTGGCGCGCAGCTGCCTTCCCCGGAATGGGGCGCTATGCTTGGCGATGCGCTGGAGCTGATTTACGTTGCGCCCTGGACGGTTATGCTGCCGGGTGCCGCAATCATGATAAGCGTCCTGCTGGTTAACCTGCTTGGCGACGGCCTGCGCCGCGCGATTAATGCGGGGGTGCAATAATGCCGTTACTTGATATCCGCAATCTGACCATCGAATTTATGACGTCCGAAGGCTGGGTGAAAGCCGTTGACCGCATCAGCATGACGCTTGGCGAAGGCGAAATTCGCGGCCTGGTCGGCGAGTCTGGCTCGGGGAAAAGCCTGATCGCCAAAGCTATCTGTGGCGTTACCAAAGATAACTGGCGGGTCACCGCCGACCGCATGCGCTTTGACGATATCGACCTGCTGCGGCTCTCGCCGCGTGAACGCCGCCGTCTCGTCGGCCACAACGTGTCGATGATTTTCCAGGAGCCGCAATCCTGTCTGGATCCTTCTGAACGAATTGGTCGACAGCTGACCCAGAACATTCCCGGCTGGACTTATAAAGGCCGCTGGTGGCAGCGCTTTGGCTGGCGTAAACGCCGGGCCATTGAACTGCTGCACCGCGTGGGGATTAAAGATCATAAAGACGCCATGAGCAGCTATCCGTACGAGCTGACGGAAGGCGAATGCCAGAAGGTGATGATCGCCATCGCGCTGGCAAACCAGCCGCGCCTGCTCATTGCGGATGAGCCCACCAACGCCATGGAGCCGACCACTCAGTCGCAGATCTTCCGTTTGTTAACGCGGCTCAATCAGAACAACAACACCACCATTTTACTGATTAGCCACGACCTGCAGATGCTGAGCCAGTGGGCGGATAAAATTAACGTGATGTACTGCGGGCAAACCGTGGAGAGCGCCACCAGCGAAGAGCTGGTCACAATGCCGCATCACCCGTATACCCAGGCGCTCATCCGCGCTATTCCTGATTTTGGTAGCCCGATGCCGCATAAGAGCCGCTTAAACACCATGCCGGGCGCAATTCCGCTGCTGGAGCAATTACCGATGGGCTGCCGCCTTGGGCCACGCTGCCCTTATGCCCAGCGCAAATGCATTGAAGCGCCGAGGCTCGAAGGGGCTAAAAACCACCTGTATGCCTGTCATTTCCCGCTGAATATGGAGAGTCAGTAATGGTCGAAACGCTGCTGGAAGTTCGCAATTTAAGTAAGACGTTTCGCTACCGTACCGGCCTGTTCCGCCGCCAGCATGTAGAAGCGGTCAAGCCGCTTAACTTTACGCTGCGCGAGAAACAGACGCTCGCCATTATTGGCGAAAACGGCTCGGGCAAGTCTACGCTGGCAAAAATGCTGGCAGGGATGATTGAGCCCACCACCGGCGAGCTGGTGATTGACGATCACCCTCTTCACTTCGGCGACTACTCCTGGCGCAGCCAGCGGATCCGCATGATATTTCAGGATCCGAGCACCTCGCTGAACCCGCGCCAGCGCATCTCGCAGATTCTGGACTTCCCACTGCGGCTGAATACCGAGCTTGAGTCTGAGCTGCGCCAGAAACGTATTCTGGAGACGCTGCGCATGGTCGGCCTGCTGCCGGATCACGCCAGCTACTATCCGCACATGCTGGCGCCGGGGCAAAAACAGCGTCTTGGCCTGGCCCGCGCGCTGATCCTCAGGCCGAAGGTGATTATTGCCGACGAAGCACTGGCCTCGCTGGATATGTCCATGCGCTCACAGCTGATCAACTTGATGCTTGAGCTGCAGGAAAAACAAGGAATTTCTTATATTTACGTGACCCAGCACATTGGCATGATGAAGCACATCAGCGACCAGGTGATGGTGATGCACGAAGGCGAAGTGGTGGAGCGCGGCAGCACGGCTGACGTGCTGGCCTCCCCGCTGCATGAATTGACTAAGCGGCTGATTAACAGCCACTTCGGCGAGGCTTTAACCGCTGACGCCTGGCGCAGGGATCGTTAATTTAGACGACTTCGTCACGGCCATTTTGCCCCAGCTTCCACTCGATAATTTGAGTTGCAGCCAGGCGGCAAGGGCGCAGTTTTCAGGAGCTTACTGAAGTAAGTGACTGAGAAATGGGCGTGCAGCCAACACCCCTGCAGCTCAAATTATGACGTGGAAAAGTGGTCGGATTAACGCTTGCGTGGGAGTCATGTTAGAATCGCCCGGTCTTAACGTCGGCCTGCCTGTTTTTTCACCTGCTGGCCGCAACAACAATGACTATTAAGGATTAAAGCTATGGGTTTTCTTACCGGTAAACGCATTCTGATCACTGGCGTCGCCAGTAAACTCTCCATTGCCTACGGTATCGCACAGGCGATGCATCGCGAAGGCGCCGAGCTGGCTTTCACCTACCAGAACGAAAAGCTGAAAGGCCGTGTGGAAGGTTTTGCTGCCGAGCTGGGCTCAAGCCTCGTGCTGCCATGTGACGTGGCTGAAGATGAGAGCATCGAAGCGCTGTTTACCGAACTGGCGAAAAGCTGGCCGAAATTTGACGGTTTCGTTCACTCCATCGGCTTCGCGCCTGGCGATCAGCTGGATGGCGACTATGTGAACGCCGTTACCCGTGAAGGCTTTAAAATTGCCCACGACATCAGCGCATACAGCTTTGTGGCAATGGCTAAAGTTTGCCGTGAAATGCTGAACCCAGGTTCCGCCCTGCTGACCCTGTCCTACCTGGGCGCAGAGCGTGCTATCCCTAACTACAACGTTATGGGCCTGGCAAAAGCGTCTCTGGAAGCTAACGTTCGCTACATGGCTAACGCTATGGGTCCGGAAGGCGTGCGCGTTAACGCCATCTCCGCTGGCCCAATCCGTACTCTGGCCGCTTCCGGCATCAAAGACTTCCGTAAAATGCTGGCCCACTGCGAAGCGGTTACCCCAATTCGCCGTACCGTAACCATCGAAGACGTGGGTAACTCCGCAGCCTTCCTGTGTTCTGACCTGTCTGCCGGCATCTCCGGGGAAGTGGTTCACGTTGACGGCGGCTTCAGCATCGCTGCCATGAACGAGCTGGAACTGAAAGACTAATTTCAGCTTCAGAGTGAAGCGGGCTTCGGCCCGTTTCGCTATTTCCCCCAGCCTTTCCCGCCTTACTCCTAATTAGTTATACCTTTCCGATATTTATTATCACCGATCATTCTTTTGTCACCTCCCAAGCTTGCGCCAGGATAAAACAGCGAACCAGGCCCGGCATCCACGTTGTATCCGGGTCTGCAAACTTTTTGACCAAGGAACGACCATGGAACAACGCCGCTTTTCTGGTAAAAGCCACTGGTATCATGAAACCCAGTCCAGTCTGTGCCCGGCGGATGTGCTGCCTTTAGTTCCCGAAGCGGCGCAGGTTGAAGACCGCTTTCTGCTTGATTTAACGCTCTCTGAAGCGCAGCTGATTGTCGAAGCCCCGTGGCTTGATGCAGCCCGAGCCGCTTCCGACGTGCTGCTCCCGGACAGCATCCCCGTTACGCGCCTGCATACCCTCAGCAGCTATGACCGCCTGAGCACGGCGCTGACCGTCGCGCAGGTTTATGGCGTACAGCGGCTTTGTAACCACTATGCCGCTCGCCTGGCGCCGCAGCCAGGCCCCGACTCTTCCCGGGAAAGCAACCGCCGCCTGACTCAAATCACCCAGTTTGCCCGCCAGCTTGCCAGCCACCCGACGCTTATCGACGACGCCGCGCTCGCCCAACTGGACGAATGCGGTCTCTCTGTCGACGATATCGTTTCATTTACCCAGATTATCGGCTTTGTTGGCTTCCAGGCTCGCGCCATTGCCGTCTGGCAAGCCCAGCAGGGCCTGCCCGTTCGCTGGCTGCCGGGGATTAACGGGCAGCAGGACGCGGAGCCCGAGCTGTTTACGCCGCATCCTGCAAGCTGGCAGCCGGGCCTGGCGCCCGTTGAAATGCGCTATGCCCGCCCGGAACAGCTAGAAGTCTTGAGCATCAGCCAGCCGCTTCGTACGCTGCGTGATATTGCCTGGCTGCTTGCCCACGATGAGCGGGCACTTTCTTACCTCAGCCAGCTTACCCGTTTGTTCTGGCAGACCACATCGCAGCAACCAGACGATGCGCAGCTTGTGGTGATGCTGACGTCACGGATTAACGGCAGCGCCGCCTGCTTTAGCGATGCCGTGGCAGCCTGGCAGGGAGATGCCGGGTTGCCGGATGCAATGCGCAACGGCGAGCGTGCGCTTAACGCATGGAGTCACAACCATCCTCGTGAAAAAGCAATTATTCAGGCCGTGCAGCTGTTAACCCGCGCGCCGGACAGATTTAGCGCCGCGCAGCTTCAACCTTTGTATGAGCAAGGTATTAGCGAACAACAGGTGCTGAAATTACTGGTTAGTGCCGGGCTGGCCGGGTGGATAAACCGCCTGAAAATTGGCCTGGGAAATACCGCTCAAGCGCTGAATCCATAAGCCTTCCCGGCAATCAGCGCTTGCCGCAAGGTGAGGTTTCGCGTAAAACTGTCAGCCGCTCTTTTGGCCACGAAAACGAAACGATATGCTTCAGGATAACCCGCTGCTCGCGCAGCTAAAACAGCAACTGCATTCCCAGACTCCACGCGCTGAAGGCGTGGTGAAAGGCACGGAAAAAGGGTTCGGCTTCCTCGAAGTCGACGCGAATAAAAGCTACTTTATTCCGCCGCCGCAGATGAAAAAAGTGATGCACGGTGACCGTATCAGCGCCGTCATTCACACCGATAAAGATCGTGAATCCGCCGAGCCGGAAACGCTTATCGAACCTTTCCTGACGCGTTTTGTTGGCCGCGTTCAGAAAAAAGACGACCGCCTGTCGATTGTGCCGGATCATCCTCTGCTGAGAGACGCGATTCAGTGCCGCGCGGCACGTGGCGTCAGCCATGAATTCCAGAACGGTGACTGGGCGGTGGCTGAAATGCGCCGTCATCCCCTGAAGGGAGATCGTGGGTTTTATGCGGAATTAACGCAATTTATCACTTTCGGCGACGATCACCTCGCGCCATGGTGGGTGACACTGTCACGTCACAACCTTGAACGCGAAGCACCGGACGGCGTGGCCACCGAGATGCTCGACGATGGTCTGGTACGTGAAGACTTAACGTCGCTTGATTTTGTCACCATCGACAGCGCCAGCACCGAAGACATGGACGATGCGCTGTACGTTGAAGAACTGGCCGACGGCAAACTGCAGCTTACCGTGGCCATCGCCGACCCTACGGCGTGGATCGCTGAAGGCAGCAAGCTCGACGGCATCGCCAAAATTCGTGCTTTTACCAACTATCTGCCTGGCTTCAACATTCCAATGCTGCCGCGCGAGCTGTCGGACGACCTCTGCTCCCTGCGCGCCAACGTTGTCCGCCCTGTTCTCGCCTGCCGCATGACCATTGAGCAGGACGGCGCGATTGCCAGCGACATGCATTTCTTCGCCGCCAACATCGAGTCCAAAGCCAAACTGGTTTATGACGAAGTGTCTGACTGGCTGGAAGAGAAAGGTGACTGGCAGCCGCAGAGCGAAGCAATTGCGAATCAAATTCGCCTGTTGCAGCGCATTTGCCTGGCTCGCGGGGAATGGCGTCATACCCACGCGCTGGTCTTCAAAGACCGCCCGGACTACCGCTTTATTCTGGGTGAAAAAGGCGAAGTGCTGGATATCGTGGCCGAGCCTCGCCGCATCGCGAACCGCATCGTTGAAGAGTCGATGATTGCGGCTAACGTTTGTGCGGCCATCGTGCTGCGCGAGAAGCTGGGCTTCGGGATTTATAACGTTCATACCGGCTTCGATCCTGCCAATACCGAACAGCTGGCCGCTATGCTGCAAACTCACGGTATCACCGTGGATGCACAGGAAGTGCTGACCCTGGACGGCTTCTGCAAGCTACGCCGCGAGCTGGACGCGCAGCCAACCGGGTTCCTCGACAGCCGCATTCGCCGCTATCAGTCGTTCGCTGAAATTAGCACCGAGCCAGGCCCGCACTTCGGCCTTGGGCTTGAGGCTTACGCGACGTGGACTTCACCGATTCGTAAGTTCGGCGATATGGTTAACCATCGTCTTTTGAAGGCGATCATTAAAGGTGAAACCGCTGTTCGCCCGGCAGACGAAACAACGATCCAGATGGCAGAACGCCGCCGGCTGAATCGTATGGCCGAGCGCGACGTAGGTGACTGGCTGTATGCCCGCTACCTGAGTCCGAAAGCCGGTACCGATACTCGCTTCGCAGCAGAGATTATCGATGTCAGCCGGGGCGGCATGCGCGTGCGCCTTGTTGAAAACGGAGCTGTCGCGTTTATCCCTGCGCCGTTCATTCACGCGGTGCGTGATGAGCTGGTCTGCAGCCAGGAAAACGGTACCGTGCAAATCAAAGGCGAAGCCGTTTATAAAGTGACCGACGTTATCGACGTAACCATCGCGGAAGTTCGCATGGAAACCCGCAGCGTTATCGCACGCCCTGCGGCCTGATTCTGATATAACCCTTTAAAGCCGGGCGGCCCTGCCCGGCTTTTTTCTTGCCGTCCTCTCAATGTGCCGCTATTTTCGACATCCTCTGCAAAAACAAGATCTTTTCCTCTTAACCGGGGCTTTAACATCGGCTTTCTATTGCTACTATAAATAATAGATTTAGGTGATATTTTTCCCTGAGGCTCAGGAGCAAGAATGAAAGACGATTTGGAGCAGAACCTGCTTTATCGTTATCTGGGAACAACAAGCCCATACTGGCGTTTACCGGCAGACAGCAATGCCTTGCAACTGGCAGCCAGCGAAGATTCAGACACTGGTCAGGTGGTGGCGCTGGAAACCGCGCAGGCCGACGAGATTCGGCAGATGACGGTGATCACCTCCAGCTTAACCATGACGCTGTCGCTATTCGGTATAGAAGTTCCGGTACACATGGTTGGCCGCAAAGTGTCTAAACGTGAATGGGCAGGCACCGCTTCGGCCTGGCACGATACGCATTCTGTCGCACGAGACCTGGTGCAGGGGCTCTCCTTTGCCGAGCAGGTTGTCTCTGAAGCCAATTCAGTGATCGTTATTCTCGATAAGCAGGGAAACATTCAGCGCTTCAACCGGCTAAGCGAAGAGTACACCGGGATGAAAGAGCATGAGGTTATCGGCCAGAACGTCTTTAAGCTGTTTATGAGTCGTAGTGAAGCCGCTGCGTCCAGGCGTAACATCAGCGGTTTTTTTCGCAACGGCAGCTCCTATGAAGTTGAACGTTGGGTAAAAACACGCAAAGGCCAGCGGCTGTTTTTGTTTCGCAATAAGTTTGTCCATAGCGGCAGCGGCAAAAACGAGATCTACCTGATCTGCTCCGGCACCGACATTACCGAGGAGCGGCGCGCTCAGGAGCGACTGCGGGTGTTGGCCAACACGGATACCATTACCGGATTGCCTAACCGCAACGCCATTTACGACCTGATCTCTGAGGCCATTGAAAAACGCGAAGACACCCAGGTCGGCATCGTCTATCTGGATCTCGACAACTTTAAAAAAGTGAACGATGCCTACGGCCACATGTTTGGCGATCAGCTGTTGCAGGCCGTGTCGTTAGCGATTTTAAGCTGCCTGGAAGAAGGTCAGGTGCTGGCGCGCCTCGGCGGTGATGAGTTTATTGTGCTGGCAACCAACACCTCGCAAGGGTCGCTTGAGGCGATGTCTTCACGCATTTTAACCCGCCTCAAACAACCGTTCCGAATCGGTCTGATTGAGGTCTACAGCGGCTGTTCGCTGGGAATTTCCCTTGCCCCACAGCATGGTGAAGAGCGCGAGAACCTGATTCGTAATGCCGATACCGCCATGTACACCGCAAAAGAGAGTGGACGCGGCAAGTTTTGCGTTTTCTCCCCGGAAATGAACCAGCGGGTATTTGAGTATTTGTGGCTGGACACTAATTTGCGCAAAGCGCTGGATAACGATCAGTTGGTTATCCACTACCAGCCAAAGATGACCTGGCGCGGCGAAGTTCGCAGTCTGGAAGCACTGGTTCGCTGGCAGTCCCCTGAACGCGGCCTGATCCCACCGCAGGGCTTCATCTCTTACGCGGAAGAGTCTGGCCTGATTGTTCCTCTTGGGCGCTGGGTGATGGTTAGCGTCGTGCAGCAGGTGGCAAAATGGCGGGATAAGGGGATTAATTTGCGCGTGGCGGTTAACGTTTCCGCCCGCCAGCTTGCCGATCAGACGATCTTCAGCGATCTCAAGCAGGCGCTCAAAGATCTTAATTTTGAATACTGCCCGATTGACGTTGAGCTGACCGAAAGTTGCCTTATAGAGAACGAAGAGCTGGCATTATCCGTTATTAAACAGTTCAGCCAGCTCGGCGCGCAGGTTCACCTGGACGACTTCGGCACCGGCTATTCGTCGTTATCCCAACTGGCACACTTCCCTATCGATGCCATCAAGCTGGATCAGTCATTTGTGCGCGATGTGCATAAACACCCGGTGTCCCAGTCACTGGTCAGGGCCATTGTCGCCGTGGCGCAGGCGCTGAATTTGCAGGTGATTGCGGAAGGGGTTGAGAACCAAAAAGAAGACGCCTTTCTTACCAAGAACGGCGTCAACGAACGGCAGGGTTTTCTGTTTGCAAAACCAATGCCCGCAGCCGTATTCGAGCGTTGGTTTAAGCGCTATCAGTCAAGAATAAAGCGCTAGCCAGCTTTACGTAACGCCGTCGAGGTATGGCGGTTTTGCAGCTGCACCAGTCGTTCCATGTAGGCAATGTCTTTAGCCTCCAGGCTGAATGCGGCATCCACCCAATCCTCGGTGATGTCCATCAGCTCCGACCTTGGCAGCTGTAAAACCCGCTGACGCGCGCGCAGCATGGCCTTCACGCCGTTGAGCTTGGGCTGCAGGGTATCGATAAACGTGCGTGTTGCCAGATACCCATGCCCCGGCTCAAACAGCTGATCCACTAAACCATGCTGGTGGTACCATTCCGCCGTGTGGGACTCGCCTTTATAAATCAGCTCCTCCGCAAGCTTCATCCCGGACCGACGGGCTACCAATGAATAGGCACCCATGCCGGGAAAAAGGTTAAACGCAATTTCCGGGAAACCCAGCCTTGCATCACGCTGTGCCAGCAGGAAATGGTGTGCTAACGCCGCCTCAAACCCACCGCCAAGCGCACTGCCTTCAACCATCGCCAGACTGATGGCGCCGGTATCAAAACCGCGAGACGCGGCATGAACGCAATCAACGCATGCCCGTGCGTAGGCGCGCAGCGCCTCACGGCGCCCGTTACGGATAGTTTCGACAAAGAAGTCTAAATCACCGCCGGTATTGTACATTCCGGGGACTAATGAGCCGGTGACCCAGAAATCAACTTTAAATCCGGCATTCTGGACGATATATCCCAGATTCATAATTTCCTCGATGAGTCCGTGATTAAAGCAGGGACGTGGGCGGGAACGAAGCATCATCCAGACGGTACGGCGCTCTTCTTCGTAATATCCAGACAGTTGTGTAAAACGTGCAGTATCGGTAAAGAGCTTGCAGGTTGGTTGGTTGATAACTGTCATAGCCAGATCCTCATAAAATGAATGTGCGGTAGTCGCAGGATCAGACTAATCCACGGCCGTTGTTTGATGAATGTGGAGCCGTGATTAATAATTATTGCTTATATGTTGTGCGATAATTTATTGAAGGATAAGGCGAAGAATTCATCGCTCGCCCTTCTCTTTAGCGGCTATTTTTTGCATTATGGAATAATGATTCATTCGCTAACACTGACAGGATTAACAATGCCAACACTGGATCCGCAGCAGCTTGCCAAACGTATTGATACCGTGCTGGATATTTTGGTTGCCAAAGATTATGCCTCAGCGATAAACAACCTTGAGATCCTCAAGGCCGAACTGCTGAGTTTAAATAACGACGGGAATAAACCTGGCGGTGAGCAAAAAAAATCACCGTGGGAAATTTAAATCTCCTCTCTCGATAAAAGCAGCCTTAAGGAAAGGCTGCTTTTATCTTTAACGGGCCTCTGATTCCGGCCCTTGTTTTAGTCTAAAGGGTCAGTGACCCAAACGCGCCCTGCCAGTCTTTTTCAAACCCACCGATCGCCGCCGTCACCGCAGGCGTCACCAGGATTTTCTCGACCACATCAATTGGCAGCGTGATGGCTTCGCAGCCGGCCAGCAGGCATGACATCGCCTGATGAGGGGTACGGAAACTTGCGGCCAACACCTTCGCACCTGGAGCATGTAGCGTTAAGAGCTGCTGAAGATCCTGCACCATCTGAATACCGTCCCCGCCCTGCGCATCCAGGCGGTTCACATACGGCGCAACATATTCAGCCCCCGCCAGTGCAGCCAGCAAGCCCTGTGCCGCGCCATAAACCGCCGTACCAAGCGTTGGGATACCCAGTGCATTTAGCTGTTTCAGCGCCGCCAGGCCTTCCGACGTGGTCGGAACCTTTACGACAAGTCCTGGTACGCGAGCCGTCAACAGCTCCGCTTCTTGCACCATTTCATCGGCCTGACAGGCAATAACCTGCGCGAAAAGTTTACCTTCGCCGCCCAGTGCATCCTGCAGCGCGGGAAGCACTTCCCACAGGGAAATCCCGGCTTTAGCGACGATCGAAGGGTTGGTCGTCACGCCCTGCAGCGGCAGAACCCGGGCAAGACGCTTAACGGCGGCAACATCAGCGGTATCTAAATACAGTTCCATTACGCTCTCCAGAATTAGAGTCATCTCTCACTGACGGCATCATAACCTGACTGTCGATTGTTTAACTGATCAACATCAATATAACCTTCATTCGAAAGTAATTTAATTTACGAAAGAAGAAAATAGAGGCTACCATGCTGTTCAATATTCAGCGTTATTCAACTCACGATGGGCCAGGGATCCGTACGGTCGTCTTCCTTAAAGGCTGTTCCCTGGGTTGCCGCTGGTGTCAGAACCCGGAAAGCCGTTCCCGCGAATATGATGTCCTGCTGGACCACCGCCTGTGCCTGAACGGCTGCGTTCTCTGCCAGCAGGCCGCACCAGATGCCGTTTCTCGTGTTGGAGATGAGTTGATCATCGCTCGCGGCAGGCTTAACGAAGGCACGGTAAACGCGCTCCGGGACTGCTGCCCGTCGCAGGCCTTAACCGTCTGTGGCGAAGAAAAAACGGCGGACACCATTATGGCTACCGTTCTGCGCGACAAACCTTTTTATGCCCGAAGCGGCGGCGGCATAACGCTTTCCGGCGGTGAGCCCTTTATGCAGCCAGGGCTGGCACAGGAACTGTTGCAGCGCAGTAAAGAGGCTGAACTGCATACCGCAGTGGAATCCTGTCTGCATGTTCCGTGGAAATATATTGCGCCTTCACTGCCCTTTTTGGATCTGCTGCTGGCAGACCTGAAGCACGTAGACAAAGCGCGTTTTCAGCAGTGGACCGACGGCAATGCCGAACGCGTGATGGATAATTTTCGCAGGCTCGCGGCTCGCAATGTAGAAATGACGATTCGTGTACCGCTCATTCCCGACTTTAATGCTGATGAACGCTCCATTCGCGCCATCAGCGATTTTGCCGCCGACGAGATTGGCGCAACGTCCATCCATTTTCTGCCCTATCACACCTTAGGGATTAACAAATATCACCTGCTGGGTCAGCCCTATCTGGCCGCCAGCAAACCGCTTAATGCGCCAGAACTTCTTCATTTTGCCGAACAGTACGCCAGCCAAAAAGGCATGACCGCCTGGATTAGAGGATAACCATCATGACCGCACTGAACCTGAACTTGCTTAGCCCACGTATCAAGGCGCATAAAGAGGCGTTGATACATATCGTTAAACCCCCTGTCTGCACCGAACGCGCCCGCCACTACACCACCGTTTACCAGCAGCATCAGGACAAGCCGCTGCCGGTTCGCCGTGCGATGGCGCTTGCTCATCACCTGGCCGAACGTACTGTCTGGATTAAACACGATGAGCTTATCGTGGGGAATCAGGCAAGCCACGTGCGAGGCGCGCCCTTCTTCCCGGAATATACCGTTGGCTGGATTGAGAGTGAAATAGACGAACTTGGCGATCGTCCGGGCGCTGGCTTCTCGATTTCCGAGGCGGATAAAGCCGTGATGCATGAAATTTGCCCGTGGTGGCGCGGCCAGACCGTGCAGGATCGCTGCTACGGGATGTTTACCGACGAACAAAAAGCGCTGCTGGCTACCGGGATAGTTAAAGCCGAAGGCAACATGACTTCGGGCGATGCTCACCTGGCGGTCAACTTCCCGCTGCTGCTGGAGCTTGGTATTCGCGGCCTGCGAGAAAAAGTCGCGGAGCGCCGTGGGCGACTACAGCTAACCGACTGGGACGACCTGCATAAAGAGCAGTTCCTCAAAGCTATCGATATGACCTTTGTCGCTCTGAGTGACCATATCCTGCGCTACGCAGAGCTGGCGAAGAAAATGGCCGCTGAAGAAACGCGAGAGGCACGCCGGGATGAGCTGCTGGCGATTGCCGATAACTGCGAGCATATCGCCAGCAATCCGCCGGTCACCTTCTGGCAGGCCCTGCAGCTGAGCTACTTCATTCAACTGGTGCTGCAGATTGAGTCCAACGGCCACTCCGTTTCCTTCGGGCGTCTGGATCAGTACCTTTATCCGTGGTACCGCCGGGACGTTGAGTTGCAGCAAACAGCCAGCAGGGAACAAGCCATCGAACTGCTGCAAAGCTGCTGGTTGAAGCTGCTTGAGGTGAATAAAATTCGCTCCGGCTCGCATTCAAAAGCCTCCGCCGGCAGCCCGCTTTACCAGAACGTAACGATTGGTGGGCAAACGCTGGTACACGGCGTGGCGGTTGATGCCGTCAACCCGCTCTCCTACGCGATTCTCGAGTCCTGTGGCCGCCTGCGCTCCACGCAGCCTAACCTCAGCGTTCGCTACCACGCGGGCATGAGCAACGATTTCCTCGATGCATGCGTGCAGGTTATTCGCTGCGGGTTCGGGATGCCGGCGTTTAACAACGATGAAATTGTTATCGATGAATTCATTAAAATGGGTGTCAGCCGGGAAGATGCCTACGACTACGCAGCTATCGGCTGCATTGAAACCGCCGTCGGAGGGAAATGGGGCTACCGCTGCACCGGCATGAGCTTCATTAACTTTGCCCGCGTGATGCTGGCTAGCCTCGAACAGGGTCGCGACGCGACCAGCGGTAAAATATTCCTTCCTCAACAAAAAGCGCTGTCTGAAGGCAACTTCACCTCGTTTGACGAAGTGCTGGATGCATGGGATCGGCAGATTCGCTACTACACGCAAAAATCTATCGAAATCGAGTGCGTTGTAGACACCGTGCTGGAGGAAAATGCGCACGACATTCTTTGCTCGGCACTGGTGGATGATTGTATCGAACGAGGAAAAAGCATTAAGCAAGGTGGCGCAAAGTATGACTGGGTTTCAGGCCTTCAGGTTGGTATTGCCAACCTTGGCAACAGCCTTGCTGCCGTACGTAAACTGGTCTTCGAACAAGGGATAATGGGTCAGCAACAACTTGCGGATGCATTGGCCAATGACTTTGCCGGGCTGAACGGCGAGCAGCTCCGGCAGCGGTTAATCAACGGCGCGCCGAAGTACGGTAATGACGATGACGAAGTGGATATGCTGCTGGCCCGCGCCTATCAAACCTACATCGACGAGCTTGAGCAGTATCACAATACGCGTTTTGGCCGCGGCCCAATCGGTGGGACATATTACGCGGGAACATCGTCCATCTCGGCTAACGTGCCGTTCGGCGCAGCCACTATGGCGACACCTGACGGGCGCAAAGCCCGCACTCCGCTGGCAGAAGGAGCAAGCCCGGCGTCAGGCACCGACCACCTTGGCCCGACGGCGGTCATCAGTTCGGTCGGAAAACTGCCCACCACTAAGATTCTTGGTGGCGTCTTACTGAACCAAAAACTGAATCCTTCAACGCTGGACAACCCACGTGACCGTGAAAAGCTGATGTTTATGCTGCGCACTTTCTTTGAAGCACATAAAGGCTGGCACGTTCAGTACAACATTGTTTCACGTGGAACACTGTTGGAGGCAAAACAAAACCCTGATAAATACCGTGATTTAGTGGTCAGGGTAGCAGGATACTCGGCCTTCTTTACTGCCTTATCTCCTGACGCTCAGGATGATATCATAGCCCGCACGGAACATACTCTTTGACGAGAAGGCGGTGGTTAACCCCACCGCCTGACTACTGGCTGACATGAACTCAAGACAACAAATTATTCTGCAAATGGTCATCGATCAGGGCCGGGTTAGCGTGGCCTCCCTGGCGAAAACAACCGGCGTTTCAGAAGTCACCATTCGCCAGGATTTAAACCTGCTGGAAAAAAATAATTACCTGCGACGCACCCATGGTTTTGCCGTCCCGCTGGATAGCGATGACGTTGAAACCCGTATGATGAATAACTACACCCTCAAACTGCAGCTTGCGCAATATGCCGCATCGCTGGTGAATGACGGTGAAACGGTATTTATCGAGAACGGCAGCAGTAACGCCCTGCTCGCCCGCACGTTGGCGGAACAGAAAAACGTTACGCTGATCACCGTCAGCAGCTACATCGCACATCTGCTGAAAGATACCGACTGCGAAGTAATCCTGGTCGGTGGTATCTATCAGAAGAAAAGTGAAAGTATGGTCGGCCCGCTGACCCGCCAGTTTATCCAGCAGCTGCATTTCAGTAAGGCTTTTATCGGCATCGACGGCTTCTTGCCTGAAACCGGCTTCACCGGTCGCGATATGCTACGTACAGATGTGGTGAATTCGGTGCTGGAGAAAGGCAGCGAGGCTATCGTGCTGACGGACAGCAGCAAGTTTGGCAACATGCACCCTTATACGCTAGGCCCAATTGCACGCTTCAACCGTGTGATTACCGACGCGGCGATTAGCGAGGAAACCCTGGCGCAGCTTAAAGCGGCCAATCTTCAGGTCGATATCGTCGATCCTTACGCCGCCGTTTAAAGCCTTTTGCCCGTGTCGGACACGGGCTTTTCCTCTCTCAGAATTATCCCACGCTGTAATTAAGAGTTTTTACCTGTGTTAATCTCAGGGGAGATTTAGAATAGAATTTAGCGATATAACAGGGAGTAATAAACACACCTGCTGTTTTTTGAGCTTATATCGCGACATCGTTTCACGACCCGCCCGGTAAAGTGGTGAATTGTTACTATACTTAACTGAGACTGGCTTCCGTGAATCAATTATTCTGGAGAAAGTATGATGACCTTAAATAACAAAAAAGTGGCCGCTGCAATGCTGGCTATAACCCTCGCAATGTCCCTAAGTGCATGCTCTAACTGGTCTAAGCGTGACCGCAACACGGCAATCGGCGCAGGTGCCGGTGCGCTGGGTGGCGCAGTGCTGACCGATGGCAGCACGTTGGGAACCCTTGGCGGGGCGGCGGTAGGCGGTATTATCGGTCACCAGGTGGGTAAATAAGGCAGGACGCCGGCAAAAGCTAACCCGCTTTGACGAATTCATTACGTGTTAATTTTTCAGGTCTGACTAACAGCAGTTAAAATAAAAGGCCACGGTATTTACCGTGGCCCATTAATTAATATTTTAAACGGATTAACCACCCGCGAGTTTAACCTTCATTCCCTTCGCTTCCAGCAGTGACTTTATCAAATCACGCTTGTCGCCCTGGATTTCGATTACGCCGTCTTTTACCGCTCCGCCGCAGCCGCACTTCTTCTTAAGCTCGGCCGCAATGCTGGCAAGCGTCGTATCATCGGCATCGATACCGGTAATCAGGCAAACGCCCTTCCCCTTACGCCCGCTGGTTTGCTTCTGGATACGAACGATCCCGTCGCCTTTTGGACGCTGGACTTCGGTTTTAGGCTCATCAATACGGCCGATTGCCGTGGAATAGACAAGACAGCTGTTATCGTCTTTCATTATGCCTCCAGCGCCAGAGATGCGCGGATATCACGCAGCGTTCGAGCAGGATCGGCGGATTGAGTGATCGGACGCCCGATAACCATAAAATCTACGCCTGCCTGCTGAGCCTGCTGCGGCGTCATAATGCGGCGCTGGTCGCCGGCATCACTGCCTACTGGACGAATACCCGGCGTGACCAGCTTAAACTCGTGACCTAATGCAGCCTTGAAGCGAACGGCTTCCTGCGCGGAACACACTACGCCATCCAGACCGCACTCTTTTGTCAGGGTAGCCAGGCGCTCAGCATAATCCGCCGGGTTGGCATTAATGCCTAAATCAGCCAGATCGCTGGCTTCCATGCTGGTGAGAACGGTAACGGCAATCAGCAACGGAGCATCTTCACCAAAGGGAGCCAGCGCTTCTTTTGCAGCACGCATCATACGTGCGCCACCGGTAGCATGAACGTTTACCATCCACACGCCCATTTCCGCCGCGGCCGCAACCGCACGCGCGGTGGTGTTAGGGATATCGTGGAATTTCAAATCCAGGAAAACGTCAAAACCACGCTGATGCAAATCCCCCACCAGCTGCGGGCCAAACAGCGTGAACATCTCTTTGCCCACCTTCAGGCGGCAATCGCGGGGATCGATACGGTCAACGAAGGCCAGCGCGCTATCGCGGTTATCGTAATCAAGTGCAACGACAATCGGTGATTCAGTGGCAACACGGGAGGAGGATGACGCAGTTGAGTTCATGGCAAAACCTTCTGACTGTTGGGCACCAGCGCGGCGCAAAAAAGTTAAACGGCAGCATTCTACCCGCCAGACCGACAAATTCACAGCCGCGATTGTGCCCTGCTAAGCGATAGTTGCACTGAGGTGAGGTATGGGGATAATCAGAACACAATAGTATGTTGTAACTAAAGTGCAGTGTTTTAAAAAATACCGTGGACGACTACTGCCCGTCCAGCCCACGGATAGGTTTGACCGTCGACCACGCGCGGCACGATGGGCAATGCCAGTACATGGTGTAGGCGGTGAAGCCGCATTTCTGACAGCGATAGCGTGGCTTGGTGCGAATTTGTTCGCCGACCATGTCACGCAGTACCATCAGGCTCTCTTTTGCTCGCCCTTCCTCCGCCTCGTGCAGGTGGTAGTCCATCAGGCGATGGAACACTCGCATCGTAGGATGACGCTGTAGCTGACGGTTGATGTACAGCTGAGCCGTTTCTGCGCCCTCTTTTTGCTCGAGAATACTCGCCAGCATGAGTTCGGCCACCGCCCCGCTGTTTTCTTCCACACAACGTTTGAGGAAAGCTTCCCATTCATCAGGCTTGTCGAGCTGCTGATAGCAAACCTGCAGCATCTCAAGCGTTTCACTGACCAGCTCGCTGTCCTGCTCAATTACGCGCTTCAGCGAGTCCACCGCTTTTGCATACTCGCTCTTTTCCATGAAGATTCGGCCCATCATGATGGAAACCCGAGCGCAGTTTCTGTCCGCCGCCGCGCCCTTCTTCAGCAGCGACATGGCCTTATCTGAATCATCATTGCCGATATTTTGCAGCGCAAGTTCGCAGTAGAAGTGAGCGATTTCCACGCGTTGTTTATCTTTACCGAGTTTCACCAGCCTTTCAGCAACGTCAATAGCCTTCTGCCAGTCGCTGGTTGCCTGGTGAATTTGCAGCAGCTGCTGCAGCGCGCTAACCCGGAAGTCGGTCTCGTCGATAAGCTGGCTGAACATGTCTTCCGCGCGATCATAAAGCCCGGCGGCCATGTAGTCTTTGCCAAGCTGCTGAACGGCAAGCAGGCGCTGGTCATAGTTCAGCGACGCGCTTTCCATCAAGGACTGGTGGATACGAATGGCGCGATCAACTTCGCCACGCTGGCGGAAGAGGTTGCCTAGCGTAAGGTGGGCTTCGACGGTGCCGGTGTCCTCTTTGAGCATATCGAGGAACAGATCGACCGCTTTGTCCTGCTGGTTGGCCAGCAGGAAGTTCACCCCCGCCACGTAGTCGCGAGAAAGGCGGCTGGCTTCCTGCTGTTTGTCTTGTAACGCACTTCTGCGCCCCATGTACCAGCCATAAGCGGCCGCAACGGGTAACAGCAGAAACAGCAGTTCCAACATAGAGGCTTATTCCTTCACAGCCGGCACAACGGGTGCCGAAACATCAGCGGCGGGAGTTACCTGCTGCTCAAGACGTTTAATTTTGCGCTCGGCACGGGCCAGCGAAACGCGGACTCGCAGCCAGAACAGACCGCAGATCAGCCATCCAATGATAAAGCCTGCGGCAAACAGCGTGGCCAGCAGAGTTGAAACACGATACTCGCCCTGCGCCAGCAGGTAGTTAAAGTTCACCACCTGATCGTTTTGTGCCCCCAGCGTGACGGACACCACGAAGATGGCAAGTACCAGTAAGAAAATGAATAAATATTTCACATTACATCCCGTTATGTGGTCACAGAGGACTCAGCCAGGCCAAAAGTGAATCCCGGAGGTATAAATTACCATTTCAGGCGAAACCGGGGAATCCAAAAACCACCGCCAATTCATAAGAAATGGGGGTTAAAACACTATTCTCAAGTTTTTTCGCTTCGTTCGGCTATTTCCTGGGCTTCTTCAACCTGTGGCGTAAGCGGACCACACCAGCGCTGAGCAAGCCAGGTCGCCAGTATCACCAACAGAGCGGAGATAACCGTGGCCACGGCTAAATCACGCGGCCAGTGCATTCCAAGCATCAGACGGCTTCCCATAACACCCGTTGCCCATACTAATAAAACCACAAGGGTAAACGTCCGCCTGCGAGGCCAAAGCAACCCTACGCCCAAAAGCGCCCAGCTGGCAGCGAACATCGTATGGCCCGAGGGAAACGCAAACCCGGTCTCAAACTGCCAGTGATTACGCAACCAGACGGGGATCTCTTGCTGCCCATCAAGCTGTTCCTTGACCAGTTCAGCACGCTGTGTTCGCTTTAAATTGTAGAACTCGTCGGTAGGGATATGGTGAGTTTTTTCGAGCCACGCGACAAACGGGCGAGGTTCCTGCACTTTATTCTTAATAACAGACTTAATGCCCTGACCGATAAGGATAGCAGCCGCGAGGATAGCAAATAACATCAGCGCAGGTTTAAGCCGATAACGCAGGCACCACAGAAACCACACGCACAAAACAACATGGGT
>NZ_DASYBS010000029.1:0-104514 GCF_036500665.1 Cedecea sp. | reverse complement strand
GGTTATGACCCAACTCAGGCGGGGTTGAGCTGCCGGGAGCAGCGAAAGAGAGCGATCGTCGGGAACGAATCGCGAACGACCCCGACTGTTTGGGTGATAGCCGGTGGGTTTACCGCTTCAGCGGCGATGAGCTCGCCGGGCGCCGGGGCTGTCCGGGGGATGGCGTTATCCCCCGGACACGTTCACCGGTGCGGCTGCTGCATATAAAACAAGGCTGGAAGTGAACGGAATATTAACCAGTCCTGCATAATCATGGATATTTGTGACAAAGAGGCAAAAAAGGGTGAGGGGCAACGCTACTCTTTCGCCTCAAATTCCTGCTTCAGCCACGCCTTAACCTGCTGTACGTCCTCTCTGCTGGCCTTGTCGCGACTGCTAACAAAGTAGTAATTCGCCCCGGGCAGCACGCCCGGCAGCGCGATATGCAATAGCCCCTGCTGCAGCGCACGGCGAATCAGCAGCCCGCTGGCCAGCAATACTCCCTGCCCTGCAATGGCCGCCTGAATAGCATGCGTTTCATCGTCAAAGCGAATACCGCTCTGCACGTCCAGGTCCTCAGGTCCAAATACCGATTTCCAGTGCTGCCAGCTTGGCTCCGGGCTGGGTACATGACGGTTCTCAATGTGAAAGAGCGTCACCCCCTGCAGATCCTTCCCGCTCCTGAGCTTCAGCTGCGGGCTGGCCACCAGCACAAACCTGTCGCTATACAGCAGCGTACTGTCCAGAGATTCATCTGCCTGCATGCTGTAACGCACGGCGCAATCCGCCATGGTGCCGTTGAGATCGGCCAGCGCCACGCTGCTGTGAAAGCGCAGTTCCAGCGAGGGATGGCGCTGATGCAAAGCAGGCAAACGCGGCACCAGCCAGTTAGTCAGGAAATTCGAGGTGGTGCTGAGCGTCAATGTTCCGGGCAGGGATTGCCTGTCAATAGACTCAACGGCGTCCCGCAGCGTGGTGAAAATGTTCCCGGAAGCACGAAACAGAATGTCTCCCGCCTGGGTTAGCGCAACGCCGCGAGCTGAGCGGGTGAATAATCGCTGTGCAAGCGAGTCTTCCAGCAGGCGTATTTGGTGGCTGATGGCGGTAGGCGTGACGCCAATTTCTTCAGCCGCCGCTTTGAAACTGGCGTGGCGGGCCACGGCGTCAAAAGCACGAATGGCCGCAAGCGGCGGGAGTCGACGACTTCTCATGAATGAATTTAACTCATCTCTTGCTGAATAATATGATTTTGATTGCACCATAAATAAAGGCGTAGCCTGTTACCTATGCACATTAACTGATGAAAATGATTCATCTAAAAGAAAATAGCAGGAAACGCCGATGACACAAACTCATGCGATACCCGCCGCCGCCTCCGGGCGCTATAGCGCTTTGTTCGCGCCGGGAATAGCGCAGGCGCTGATCGCGCTGGACTATGCGATTGTTTACGTCGCGCTGCCGACGCTGGCGCAGGATCTGAACCTTTCACTCAGCGAGATGCAGTGGGTTGTCTCTCTCTATGGCCTGACGTTTGCCGCGCTTTTGCTTGCAGGCGGCAGTCTGTGTGACCGGCTGGGCGCTCGCCGCATGTTCAGCCTTGGTATGGCGCTATTTTTGCTCTCTTCGGCGCTGGGCGGGCTGGCGCAAAACGGCACGCTGTTGCTCGCCGCCCGCTGCGGGCAAGGGATGGCGGCGGCCTTGCTGCAGCCTGCGGTTCTGGCGCTGATGGCGCAGCGGTTCCACGGTGAGGCGCATCGGCGGGCGCTGGCAATCTGGAGCGCTATCGGCGCCCTTGGGCTTGTCGCGGGCGTAATGCTGGGCGGCATACTGGCCGCGCTGGACTGGCGAACCATTTTCTTTATTAACGTGCCGCCGGGACTTATCGCACTCTGGCTGGTTCGCCGGGATTATTTACCGCTCGGCCCACAAGGTGAAGCGCAGCGACCGGGTGTGGGTTCGCTGGTGGGCTGTTTCGCCGCCGGAGCGCTGGTATGGGCGCTGATGCGCTATGGCGAAACCGGGCAGGCCGACTATCTGGCTAACCGCATCGCCGTTGCCATGGGAGTCTTGTTTATCCTGCACGAGCGCTATGCGCCTCAGCCATTACTGGCCCGCTCGCTTCGCACCCTGCCGGGCTTGCAAACAGGCTGGCTCAGCAGCGCCTGCTATATGGCAAGCGTTGGCAGCCAGTTTTACGCCATGACCCTACTTTGGCAGCAGACTTTGCAGCAGGATGCCGTCACCACCGGGCTGATGTTCACGCCGCTCGCGCTGCTGATCGTGGCGGGCAATGCGCTGTATACCCGCCTGACCGCCCGCTACGCCAACGCAACCGTATTGGCCGCCGGGTTCGCCTGTTCGGCGCTGGGGCTGTGGCTGATTTCCGTCGGCTTAGCGTCGCCGCTGTCTGCTGTCTTCATCGGCGGGATTGCGCTCAGCGGGATTGGCCACGGGTTAATTTTCCCCGCGATGTTCGCCGTCGGTCTTTCAGCCACTCCGCTCGCCCAGCAGGGACGCGCCAGCGCGCTGATGGCCACCAGCCAGTATATGGCGGGGGCAATGATGCTGGCGGTACTCTCGGTTGTTCTCGGGCAGGCCCCTGATATGGGCGACTGGGCTACGGCCTTCCGGTTGCTGTGCGGTGCTGCTGTGGCAGGCATGCTGATAGCCGCGTGCCAGAAAGCGCGCTGAGGATGAGGGATTTTGCGCCGGAAAAGGACGGGATGATTCACGCGGGATGAATGCTACATTTATACTAAATGTTTAATTCTTCTCCCTTATCATCCAGTTTTCCCCGCGTTAAGGATCCCGACATGACCCAGCAAACTGAACAGGCTGACGCTAAAAACTACCTTGTGCGCCTGGTTGCTGTCGTACTTACCGGTATCTTCGCCGGCATAGCGGGCATGCTTCTCGCGCTAATTTTACACGCTATACAGCATCTGGCTTTCGGCTACAGCATCGACCAGCTGGTGGGGAGCGAGACGTTTCTTCAGGGCGTCACAGACGCCTCGTATCTGCGCCGGGTAGCCGCGATTCTTGGCGGCGGCGCCGTTGCCGGATTTGGCTGGTGGCTGCTGGCGCGTTATGGCAAGAAAAGAGTGTCTATTGCCGCCGCCGTAGCGAACCCTGCCGTGCCAATGCCTACGGGCACCACCACGATTCATGCCTTACTGCAAATTGTCACCGTCGCGCTCGGTTCACCTCTGGGGCGTGAAGTTGCGCCTCGGGAAATGGGCGCGCTGGCGGCGGGGCTGCTCGCGAGGAAGTTCAGCCTGCAGCCGGACGAAACCCGAACGCTGATTGCCTGCGGCGCAGGTGCTGGCCTGGCCGCTGTGTATAACGTTCCCCTCGCCGGGGCCCTTTTCACGCTGGAAGTGCTGCTGCTTTCGTTTAGCTGGGAGAAAGCGCTGGCGGCGGTCATCACCTCTGCGGCGGCGGCCTGGATTGCGACGCTTGGGCTGGGGGATGAATCGCAGTACCACTTCACCTCTTTTGCGCTTCCCCACGCGTTTATCGGCTGGGCTATTGTGGCAAGCCCTCTGCTCGGCTATGCCGCCTGGCTGTTTCGCAAAGCGACAACCAAAGTGAGAACTCAGGTAAAAACCAACTGGCAGATGCCGGTCTTTTGCCTGTTGGCCTTTGCGATACTGGCCGCGCTAAGCCTGTGGTTCCCGCAGCTGCCGGGGAACGGCAAAGGTCCGATGCAGCTGGCCATCAGCAACGGCCTGAACGTTGACAACGCTGCAATACTGCTGGCGCTGAAGATGCTGGTGATCCTCGCCGTCCTGCGCGGCGGCGCCGAGGGCGGCCTGTTGACGCCGGGCTTAACGGTGGGTGCGCTGCTTAGCCTGCTGCTGGCGGCGGTCTGGCAGTTTGTCTTCCCGGGTGGAGACGTGGGCAGCTTCGCGCTGGTCGGCGGGGCCGCGTTTTTGGCCGCTTCGATGCAGATGCCGGTCACCGCCGTAGCGCTGGTAATGGAGTTCACCCATATGGATCACAGCTATTTTGCCCCTGCGCTGCTGTGCGCCGCCGGAGCCTATACGACCAGCCGTGTCCTGGATAAGAAGTACAGTTACTAAGTCCACGAGGGGAAACGGCAAGCCGTTTGACCGACGGGCAGTCGCAAAAACCGGAAATAAAAAAGCCCGGTAACCCGCAGAAGGTTACCGGGCGAGATGCTTAAAAGCCGTTATTTGGCTTCGTTGGCGTCCGCATTTCTCAGCATGTTTCTCACCGGAATAATCAGCGCGGCCAGCACAATGGCGCAGATGACCAGGGCGATAGACACGTGAGAGAACAGCTCCGGCATCGAGCTAAGCTGGTCTTTTTTGATATGCCCGCCCATGATACCGGCTGCCAGGTTGCCCAGCGCGCTGGCGCAGAACCACAGCCCCATCACCTGGCCGCGCATTTTCTGCGGCGCCAGCAACGTCATGGTTGCCAGGCCAATCGGGCTAAGGCAAAGCTCGCCCAACGTCAGCAGCAGGATGCTTCCCACCAGCCAGAACGGAGAAACGCCGCTCTGCGTCGCCAGCACCTGGTTTGCTGCCGCCATCATTACCGCAAAACCTGCCGCCGCAAACAAAATGCCGATAACGAACTTCGTCATGCTGCTCGGATTTAAATTGCGCTTAGCCAGCGACGGCCAGAACCAGCTAAACACCGGCGCCAGCAGGATAATAAACAGCGCGTTGATCGACTGGAACCAAATGGTCGGGATTTCAAAGCTGCCCATCTGGCGGTCGGTGTAGTCGCGCGCAAAGATGTTGAAGGAGGTCGGCTTCTGCTCGAAGGCAGACCAGAAGAATGCCGCCGCAACCAGCAGGATCAGGCAGGCCAGCAGGCGTGAACGCTCGCTGCTGGTTAGCCCGGCAAAGAAGAACATGAACAGGAAGTAGAGACCAACGCAGGTGGAAATAATGTACGCAGAACTTTTGGCGATCGCCGTCGGGTTGAATGGAATTGTCCCGTTGGCGATCAGCACCACCAGCCCGGCTAGCAGCACCATCGCAAGCGTTACCCATTTACCGACGTTTTTACGCTCGGTCGTCGGGCGGTTCCAGGTGGAGTCCAGCCCGACTTCTTTATCGTAGCGGCGCATTTGCGGAATGGCATAGAAGCGGAAGATGAACAGGGCAATCAGCATGCCCAACCCGCCCAGGCCAAAGCCCATGTGCCAGCCGTATTTCTCATGCATCGGGCCGATGATCAGCG
This sequence comes from Cedecea sp., assembly GCF_036500665.1. Lineage (NCBI taxonomy): Bacteria > Pseudomonadati > Pseudomonadota > Gammaproteobacteria > Enterobacterales > Enterobacteriaceae > Cedecea > Cedecea sp. Next base: position 99,318 of record NZ_DASYBS010000029.1, on the reverse strand, counting down.
GGGCAATAAACGACCCCATGTTGATGCCCATGTAAAACAGCGAGAAGCCCCCATCGCGGCGGGTATCTTCTTTTTTGTACAGCGTCCCTACCATCACGGTAATACAGGTTTTGAACAACCCGGTACCCAGGACTATCAGCAGAAGGCCAACAAAGAAGAAGGTGTTGCCCACGAATGCCGACAGGGCAATCGAGAGGTGGCCGAGCGCAATGATAAGCGACCCATACCAGACGGCTCGCCGCTGCCCAAGCCAGTTATCGGCCAACCAGCCGCCCGGTAAAGAGGTGATGTATACGCCGCCGGCGAAAATACCGACAATCGCGGAAGCCTGCTCGATCGGCAGCCCCATCCCGCCCTGAAGCAGGGCCGCACTCATAAACAGAATGAGCAGCGGGCGAACCCCGTAGAAGGAAAAACGTTCCCACATTTCGGTGAGGAATAGCGAACTTAACGGGTACGGATGCCCGAAAAATGTTTTTGTTTTCGTCGCAGAGTGACTCATCTGTGAACTCCCATAGGTTGTCTCTTTTGATGCGGTGTTGATAAAAACGCCGCTCCCGGCGTTCTGTTGCTGCTTTTTAGTCATAGGCTGGCATTCCGCCAGCGGCGGCTACTTTAGCGTAGATCGTCGAAAAATCAGCAAGGGGTAGAGCAAGTTTATTGCATAATTAGTGTTTTTTAGATTAAAAGTCGATTTAACTCTCATTTTACGCGATAAAACTTTCATTAAATGCGCTTAATGCTTGACAGCAAAACAACCGAACACTTCAAATAAATACCATTAAAAACAATAAATTAAATAAAACTTACTTTCTTTCATGCAATAACTCGATTTTACCTACTATTCGTCAGGGTTTACTCTGTCACCCAAGCCCAAAAACGCGCTATTTGCCCATCTCCCTATGCAGCGAGGATAAAAAATCAACGCAGGCTCTTTCGGCCTGCCGAATCCCTGAAACGTCACCTCGCTGACACGCAATTTTCATATTGATCTTCTACCGTCGTGCGCAGAACGGTAAGAGGAGCGAATATGTTTAGTCTCGATAACGTACTTGACGACCTTTGGCCTCAGGCAAGTCCTGCGCCCTGGCAAAAAAACCTGTTAAGACGCCTGCTGCATGAGGAAGAATTTCAGGCCTTTGCCGAAAACCATCCACACCTTCGCGGGCTGGATATGATCGAACAAGTCCTTGACCACCTACACATCCGCTGCAATATCTCTCCCCGAGAATTAGAAAACATCCCCGAAAGCGGCCCCGTAGTGATGATGGCCAACCACCCAACCGGCACCCTTGATGGGCTGGCGCTGCTGTACGCCGTTTCCCGCGTTCGCCGTGATGTCAAAGTGGTGACCAACCGCCTGCTTAATCATCTCGAACCGCTGAGTTCGCTGTTTATCCCGGTAGACAATATCAACGGGCGTACGCCGAAATCTTCCTTTGTCCTGATGGAGCAACAGTTGCAAAACGGCGGCGTGCTGATCTTCTTCCCTGCGGGCGAAGTGTCTCGTCTGACTCGCCAGGGCATTGCCGACGGGCACTGGCACACCGGCTTTATTAAACTTGCGGCGAAATACCGCGTACCGCTGCTGCCAGCCTTTATTCATGCCCATAACATCATGCTGTTTTACGCCAGCGCGATGATTTCCCCGGCGTTGCCGATGCTGCTGCTGATGCAGCAAATGTTCCGCCGCCGCAACTCCACCCTCCCGGTCACGTTAGGCCAGCGCATTCCCTGGGAAAGCTGGCATAACCCACAGCAGATCCCGCGCGAGCTGGCGAAAAAATGCCGCCAGCATGTTCAACGGCTGGGTAAAGGCCTGTCAGGCAAGTTCACGACGGAAAGCGCAATTGCCCGAGCGGAAGACCGGGCAACGCTGCGCCGGGAGCTGGCAAAAGCGGAGTGTCTGGGCCGCACCGCCGACGATAAAATGATTTATCTTTGGCAGCGCCGCGACTCAAAGGAAGAGGCTCCGCTGCTGCGTGAGCTGGGTCGGCTACGAGAAATTGCTTTCCGCGCCGTAGGGGAAGGGGGCGGTAAACGTCGGGATCTCGATCGGTATGATGATGATTACCTGCATTTGATCCTCTGGGATGAACAGGATTTGGAGATTGTTGGTGCTTACCGCTTTATACCTACCGCGCAGCAGCTTGAAAAACGCGGCGTAAACGGGCTGTACAGCCACAGCTTATTCCGCTACGACGAGAAAATGGAGGCTGTCCTGCAGCACGGCATTGAACTTGGGCGCAGCTTTATTCAGCCTCGCTACTGGGGCCGACGTGGCCTGGACTATCTTTGGTCGGGTATTGGCGCTTACCTCGCCCGTTACCCGCAGTATCGCTATCTGTTCGGCCCGGTGTCTATTTCTGGCGGTCTGCCGCCGGATGCGCGCGATCTGCTGGTCGCATTTTACCGCTTATGGTTCCCGGCGAGCCATACGCTTGCCTGTTCCCGTAGTCCCTTCCCGGCAAGCCTCCCCGATGTGCTGGCGCAGTTTAAAGGCGAAGACTACGGTGAAGATCTTACGCGCTTAAAATCCCTGCTTAGCAACCTCGGCTGTGGCATTCCAACGCTTTATAAACAATATTCAGAACTCTGCGAACCGGGCGGCGTGCAGTTTATCGATTTCGGCAGCGATCCTGCCTTCAATAATTGCGTTGATGGGCTGGTATTGGTTGATTTAACGTTCCTGAAAAAGAGCCGCTATGAGCGGTACGTTGGAATACACCTGTAGCACGACGGAAAGTAACCTCTTCTCAGGCCACGGCCTGAGAAGAAGGTTTTTACACACCACGTTTCAATTGCGGCAGACTATTTTTTACAGGCGCCATGCATGTTGTCTGAACCAGCTTTTCGCCAGACGCCATGCTCCCCATCGCTCCCTGGAGCCTCCCCCTGAGTCCACCAACCGTTCATCCAACTGCTGCCATTGTAGGTGACCTTTTGGCACGGTTTATCATAGGTAGTACGGCTGTCCCACGCTGCTTCATCAGGTTTGGCGTGTTCATCCTTTACCGTTACCGTGATGTCACTGGTGTCGGTTTGCCCGTTCTTATTGGTGACCGTCAGACGGTAGGTGACCTCACCGGTGGTATTCGCCGGAATGAGCGCCCTGGCCTTTGGCTGGTTAATCTCGCTCCCCCACTCGCTGCCTTCGGCTTCCTGCAACCAGAAGTGCTTCTGGCCTTTGACGATTGTCCATTTGAACGTCTCGGCATTCTGACTTGCCAGCCCGTTCAGCTCATAGCCCGCTGAGACATTCCTGGCAAGCACCGTGAAATTATCCCCCGCCACGGCCACCGGCTTTTGCGCTTCCTCTTCACTGACCTGGTTTACCTGACACTGGCCATCCATCATTTTTAAGGTCAGGTGAGCCGGTCCGTTCCCCCCCATTCCCTCAATCTGGTCCTGAATGGCCGTCGCGCAGTCATGACCAGCGGCATTTTCATAAACCGCCTGTTGAACCTTGCTGCCCGGCATCAGGGCAATTTTGTGTCCCGGCTCAAGCCAGTCGTGAGAAATAATGGTACCGACATTATCGGCAACCGAGAGAAACAGGCGTTTTTCATCTGCGTTAGTCAGCGTGGAAATCAGAGACTCATCAATAGCCGACTTCTCTGAGAATTGTGTCACCGGAAGCTGGACCATCAGTGTTTCAAGGACTTTACCAAAATCGTGCGCGTAGGAAATCGAACCGTTTTTCTGCATTTCATCAAATCTCGTCATCGCCGCAGGCTTAGCTTTCTCTATCTCTTTTTTGCTGTAAAAACCATACCGCGCTAACAGATCGATATAGTTACTGATATCACTGCGGTTCAGGTCTGTATCGTAATGGTGTTCCGGCTTTTTCCCTGCCTCATTGAGCAGTTGCGTAACATAAGGGATCTGGCGAATGTAGCGGGTGCCGAAGTCATTGAGCTGAACAAAGCAAGCGGGGTCGCTTTCCAGGTGGTCCTGCTGCGCCATACAGTGGTTGAAGCTCTGCTCACTTTTAAGCAGCAGTTCTTTAACCGAATAAGGACCGCGGTTGTACATATAGCTCATGACCATAGAGAGCGCATCTTTATCCTGGCTACCCTGAATAAATTCATGAATGCGAACCTGAGTGCCTGTTTTATCTTTATCCCATGGTAGAGACCCGGTATTAATCCCAATAACGGAGCCATTGTAGAAACCGCTGGTCACCGCAGAGCCGATAATATTGCGTGCAGGGCCAGAGAAAGAATCGAGTATTTTTTTAGGCTGCATGGTACCAAAAATACGCGGGAAACCGCCGCCGCCAGACCCCTGTAACTCACTCCATGCGCTCCCTGGATACTCAATCTGTAAAACACCATCATCACCTTCATCTGCCGGGGCAGGTAAATCCCGGCCTAATGAACTCTCCTGTAGCCCTTTAGAGACAAAATAGTTCGGCCCCATATTACGGGAAAAATAGTTGCCAAAACTTTCACCGCTGCCAAATGGACGATGAAGATCAAAGGTTCCGTTCTCCTTCCCCAAACCGTATTGCATTTGAATCATGGTACTGACATATGCCTGTGCAAACGCCATTGCCCACAGTTTGTGTTCAGTTATTTTTTCCCCAGAGGGGTCACCAGACAAACTTAGATTGACGAGCCCGGCACGCTCTTTTTTCCAGTCCAGGCTGTAATGTTCACAACTGCCCAGGTCAATTTCAAAACGGCCTTCATTATCTTTTTTTATATTACAGTGGTAAGGCAGAGATAATTTATCAGAGAGATGTAAATCATAATCAACTTGCCCCGCAGTGTTTTTAGGAAGCAGCTGACGATACATATCCAGAGTTATATTTTCTGTAGCGAAAGCATTACCTGCAATAAAGAAGGAAATCGCTAACGAAAGACTTTTTATTTTCATAAATAACAGTTCCATGGTTAAGAAAATAATAGAAAGTTAATAATAAAAATAAAATCAAACAATAAGGATAAAGACAGTATGGATATAGGTATTTCTTGTAGATAAGCAGTATGGAGATAAATGCATGGGCGAGGAGAATAAAAGGGCATAGCGTGCACGCTATGCCCCGGTGCTAAATGTTAAAGGATAGTGACGTGAATACGATCCTCAATTAATACCTCAGACTGTCCGCTACTCTGGAATTCCTGATATACCGTGCCATCAACGGTCACCGTACCGCTGGAATGCCAGTTTTCCGCGCCGCCGCTAAGCTCAACGTTTCCGTTTTCTCCAGTGACCATCAGCGGCGAATGATCTTCGCCGTTTTCGTTGGCCATGCTGTCTACGGTGCGGTTGTCCATAGTCAGGGTCGTGTTGCTGTCCGACATATCCAGATTATGCGTCCCCTTCAGCGCCGCTGTCAGATTGGCAAGATCGACATTCTGGTGATCGCCATCGAGCAGATAAGGCGAGTGACTGTCATCCTCTTCAGAGAAGGACATAGACCGGGAGAGAGGGGCCGGGCTGAGTGGGTCATAAACAAAGTTTTGTTGTCCATAACCATTTTCCAGAACACCAGACGCGTTCACTTTTACCGATCCCACTGACAGATCAAGAACGCCATTATGATCCAGATCTATAGTCGCGAGTGAAGAACCAAACTGCTGACCTGCAACGGAGCCATACACCGCAGTAACCCAACCTTTATCAATCAGCTCCTGAAGCGTTAGCACCCCATGATGGTTGGCATCTGCTGCCAGGGCTGCGAAATCCTTACTGCCATCAGCAATATACACGGCGCCGGTTTGTATCCCTGCAGGGTTTTTAGCATTGATATCGGCAAAGATAAGATCCTGATGACCATCAGCGTTCATATCTGCACTGAGTACGTTGACGCCGAACCCACCACCGCTATGATTTTTACTGACAATTGAGAATCCGTTGCTGCCGTTAATTTCACTGGTATTTAAGACGCCATCACCTCCGCCGATATTTTCACCGCCGAAAATAACCCATAGCTTGCCGCAGGCTCCCTCACTCACGTCCCCTGGCGATCCAATGGCAAAACTGCTGTTTTTTCCACTGAAATTTCCAAGTCCCGCAACTGCATGGTTTGGAGACCATTCCCCCGATAAGCCTGAGTTCATAATCCCGCCATCCCACTGTCCCAGATGACCTACCCCAGAGTTATTGATACGAACCAGCTGGTCTGTAGATAAATCAGAAATTCTGGAACTATCTAAACCGTCAGCATCGCCGAAATAAAGATAGACCGTCCCCGTATCAACACCGCCATGAATAGCATAAGGGTCGACAAAGATGATATCGCTATTGCCATCGCCATTCACATCGCCAACAACCTGAATTTCATCGGCAAAGTTCTGACTTACGGTGCCATTTGCCACGGCCTGCTCATTTGAGTCATTAGGCCTATCATGCTGAATGGTAAATGTCTGGTCTTCATGGTTCTCCCAGATCCATTCGCCGCCGTAGGCTCCATCTTTAGCATTATCCTTATCAAGCACATCGCTGCGTTGCAGCATAATGTTTTCCCACGTCCACTGGGAGCCGCCTCGGATGCCTGTTGCGATACCACGTTCATCCCCCCATGCGCTGGAAATATCGCCGATCAATAGATCGCTACCGTGACCATCTTTATGCGGGACAAAAGTCGCTGAAGCGCCAAACCAGAACTCATCCTTAACGTAAATGGCACACCCATAAGGGCTTCTGCCATCAATAATGTCATCAAGATTAATACCACCAGCGGCCTGAATGGCATCCAGGTGATCGCGGATAGCCGCACCGTTAAGCAGGAAGCAAACCCCGTTTTGCTGTCCTGCGATCAGCAAATCATCCACACCATCGCCATCAATATCGCCCACCGCCAGATAGGTACCAAGACGGTTATCGGTATAATTTGGCTCCTGACCAGGCAGGTCCTTGGTTGTCGCGTTGATCTTAAAGCCAATTGATGCGTCACTGGCCAGTAGATCCTCAATACTCTTACCACCGGCAAGCTTAGTCGTATCCAGAATCACATACTGTGCCCCTCCTTCTCCTCCTACAGAAGACGGGGCTCTTGGAGCAGAAAAGACCAATGTATCGTGACCATCTGCAGAAGCGAAGCTCTTCGAGTTGATAACTGAATAGCCAAAGAAATCATGATTCTGCTCTCCGGTTACCGAGGCTGGTTTTGCATGTACCGCGAGATTGCCATCCGGCGAACCGTTTAGCCCGGAAGCTGCCGAATCATTACCGACAGCATCCACCACCACCGCTTTGATATGGTGAGCACCGTCCTCCAGAGCCTGGTTATCTTCCAGCTCGTAGCTCCAGCTACCGTCATCATTGACGATCACCTTACTGGCCAACAACTCGCCACTATCAATTTTGCCGTCGTTGTTTTTGTCATCAAAAATAGTCACCGTCAGATCGCTGTAGCTATCGCCATCTGAGGCATTCACAGTTCCTACAAATTGTGGCGTACTGTCAGCGGTAGAGATGCCCCCGGAGGACATACCGATCGACGTACTATTGCCGTTGGTCGTATCCTGGGTGTAATCCACGCCGACGGATGGCGTCCCGCTATTGCCCGCCGCGTCGGTCACGGTCGCCGTGATGTTGTGCACCCCGTCGGTTAGGTCAGTTCCCGGGGTGAATGTCCACTTACCGTCATTGCCGATGGTCGCCTCGCCCAGCACGGTGCCGTTGTCCTTGATCACCACCTTGTCACCCGCCTGCGCACCCTCAACGTGACCGCTGACCGTCGGCGTTCTGTCGTTGGTCGGATGGGTGGCGTCGATAACGTCGCCGTTATCGTTGCTAATGCCCACGCTGGTGGTCCCGCCCGGCGCCACGGTGTCCTGGGTGTAATCCACGCCGGCGGATGGCGTCCCGGCGTTGCCCGCCGCGTCCGTCACGGTCGCCGTGATGCTGTGCGCCCCGTCGGTGAGGTCGGTTTCCGGGGTGAACGTCCAGCTGCCGTCGCCGCCGATGGTCGCCTCGCCCAGCACCGTGCCGTTGTCCTTGATCACCACTTTATCCCCCGGCTCGGCGCCGTCCACGTGGCCGCTGAGGGTTGGGGTTCTGTCGTTGGTCGGATGGGTGGCGTCGATAGCGTCGCCGTTATCGTTGGTCAGACCCACGCTGGTGGTCCCGCCCGGCGCCACGGTGTCCTGGGTGTAATCCACGCCGGCGGATGGCGTCCCGGCGTTGCCCGCCGCGTCGGTTACGGTCGCCGTGATACTGTGCGCCCCGTCGGTAAGCTCGGTTTCCGGGGTGAACGTCCAGCTGCCGTCGCCGCCGATGGTCGCCTCGCCCAGCACGGTGCCGTTATCCTTGATCACCACCTTGTCCCCCGGCTCAGCGCCGTCCACGTGACCGCTGACCGTCGGCGTTCTGTCGTTGGTCGGATGGGTGGCGTCGATAACGTCGCCGTTATCGTTGGTAATGCCCACGCTGGTGGTCCCGCCCGGTGCCACGGTGTCCTGGGTGTAATCCACGCCGGCGGATGGCGTCCCGGCGTTGCCTGCCGCGTCGGTTACGGTCGCCGTGATGCTGTGCGCCCCGTCGGTGAGGTCGGTTTCCGGGGTGAACGTCCAGTTGCCGTCGCCGCCAATCGCGGCACTGCCGAGCACCGTGCCGTTATCCTTGATCACCACCTTGTCACCCGGCTCAGCGCCATCCACGTGTCCGCTGAGGGTTGGGGTTCTGTCGTTGGTCGGATGGGTGGCATCGATGGGCAGACCCGCATCGTTAGTGATTGTTACGCCCGTTGTGCCCTGAGGCGGCGTGGTATCAACGACCACAACCATATGCGACGTTGTGCTATTGCCCGCGTCGTCTGCCACATCAATCGTCAGGTTGTTATCACCATCAGCCAGCGCGCTGTCCGGCGTTATCTGCCAGTCGCCGTTTTGATCCACGTCGGCAGAGCCAATAACCCGATCGCCATCCTTAATGGTTACCGTGGTGCCTGGCTCGGCTTTGCCGTGGATAGTCGGCGTGTTGTCGTTGGTGGCGGAGCCATCGAGAAGGTTATCGTCCCGGTCCGTGACAATAATATCGTGTACTGCATCAGGTGCAGTGGTGTCGATGATTACCTCAACCGGCTGGGCGTCGCCCACATTACCGACGCTGTCCTGCAGTTCAGCCGTCAGATGATGAGCACCTTCAGTCAGTGGCAGCTCAGGCGTAAATGACCAGGACCCGTCTGCGCCAATATCAGCATGACCGACCGTTACACCACCGTCTTTAATCACGACGCGATCGCCCACTTCTGCACCGCTAACAGATCCGCTCAGCACCGGCGTATTGTCGTTACTGATGCCATTCGCGATCGGCTGCGGGTTGTCCGGTTGGCTGTCGTTGGTGAGCTGAATGTCCGTGATGAGGCCAGGAGGAGGGATAGTATCAACGGTGATGTTTAGATCGGATGAGGCACTGTTACCCGCATCGTCGGTCACTTCAATAACCAGGTCGCTTCCCCCTTCGGGCAGCGTTTGGTCTGGTGTAATTTGCCAGTCGCCGTTCTGGTCAACGTCAGCGGAACCAATAACACGATCGCCATCCTTAATGGTAACCGTGGTGCCCGCCTCGGCTTTACCGTGGATAGTCGGCGTACTGTCGTTGGTCGTTGAACCTTCGAGAATATTACCGTCTTTATCGGTAATCGTAATATCGTGCGCTACGTCCGGCGGGGTCAGGTCCGGCACAACGTGAATAGTGATGGGGTCTGTCGGGTCGCTGATATTACCGCCGGTATCGACGACTTCAGTGATAAGGTGGTGACTGCCATTTCCCGGTTCCAGCGGCAGCTCCCAATAACCATTTTCATCCACAGGAGCGGTGCCAACAACGGTTTCACCGTTTTTTACGACGACTGAACAGCCCGGCGTCGCCTGCCCGCTTATCAACAGGTGTGACTCTTCGATCGTGGTATTAGCCGCAACGCTGTTGCCTTTATTATCCGTAAGCTGAAGATTGCTCGCGCTGTCGGGCCGTGAAGCCGTGGCGCTATCATCGCTGTCTGAATGACCGTCGTGCCGGGAAGCCGCAATGACGCCACCGGCAATGGCTGCAGTGGCAAGACCCGCAGCAGCCGCCGCCCAACCGGACATACCAAACAGGCCAGCAGCGCCTTTGTCATCATCATCATCATCCTGCAGCCCTTCAACCTCTGCTGCCAATGGCTCGCCCACCGGTACAGAACTGTCCTGCGCAGGTTCGGCCTGAGCAATACTGCTCTCTCCATCGCCCAGGGTGCTGGCCTGCGAAGTTTTGTCCACGCCAGACCAGGTATAGAGATTATCCTTATCATCCATACCGTAAATGTCAGCAGGCTGCTCTTGTGCATAGTAGCCTTCAATCACCACGGCGGGATGATGCCCGTGCGGGGTAGAGATCTCTAAATTTTCACCATGGCGCGAGAATTTTAGGTTTTTAACAGCCGCAAGCCCCTCACCGCTTTTAAGGATAATACTTCCGTGGGCTGGGGCCTGAATGGTTAATTGCGTTAATGGTTCAACTTCAATAACAACATTACTTTTATCAGTAATAATATTTGCAGCATGCGTCAGCATACTTTCACTGTGTGATGAGGTCGTCATAATCTATCCCTGGTTACAAGTTTCAATCATTTTGCTATGGAGTCCCATAGAGAAATACAAAATCAGGCGTTTCGACAAATCATCTCGCCTGCGCTTAATACTAAATTGCGCATAAAAACATTGATATATTTCTCAACCACTATAACTATGAAAAATATCTGATTGCGACCAGAGCAGCGCAGACCCTCGCCTCAGAATGAAAACACAATCAATTGATTAATAAGCACTTATAATGAAAATCACGATCTTCACAGTGATTTCATAAATTAATCACATGCATTAACCCAAGGCATTCTTTATTATTTCGCCGCCGCAAATATATCTTTACTCTTCTGAATTATTTCGGGACAACAAAATCTTAATACTGCTAACAAAAATGATAGAGAACATTCTCAATCACAATTAGACAAATCGGCTAAAGAAAAAAAACCATTAATGTTATTTCTTTTTTAATTAGTACTACCAGGGGTTGCCCTATAAATAAAGGTAACGGAATTACCAACCTTCAGAGATTCGAAATCCTATTATGAAAGAGCACAACAGCACGCACTCAGCCGCGCCTGCGGGGAAGGACACCCTGCTCAACGCGGTCACCTGGTTAGTGAATGAGCATGGCAAAACGGTGAGCCAGGATGTCCTCTATGCCGGGTTGCCGCGAGGTGAAATATTAACGCCTGCTGTTGCCGTCAGGATGCTAGAGCAGACAGGCATTCATGCCGGATGGATGAAGAGAGATCTTCTGACGCTGCCGGACGACCTCTTTCCGGCAATTATTGCAACCACTGCAGGTGATTACACTCTTCTTCTCGGCAAAGACGGTGAGCGCTTCATACTGCTGGATCCAGTGGAAGAAGAAATAAACCACCTGACGTCCACAGAACTTAGCGAGTGCTATGCCGGATATGCTCTATTATCAAAGACAATTGTTAGACCATCCGCCCGAGCGGATGACGACATTTTGCCCGATGCCTCTCAGGCCGGTCACTGGCTGTTTTCCACCCTCTGGCGCTACCGCCAATATTTTTACAGTGCCGCTCTGGCGGCGCTGCTGGCGAATATTCTGACGCTGTCGACAACGTTTTTCACCATGAACGTTTATGACCGCGTTGTGCCCACCGGTGCCTATGCCACTTTATGGTCATTAGCGATTGGCGTACTCATCGCCATCAGTTTCGAATTTATCTCCCGCCAGATCAGAACATACCTCGTGGATACTGCGGGCAAAAAAGCCGATCTTCTCGTAGGCTCACGGCTATTTCGTAAGACGCTCGCTATCAGAATGGAGTGCAAACCACGTTCGGCTGGCTCCTTTGCCAACCAGCTGCGCGAGTTTGAATCCGTCCGGGATTTCCTCTCTTCAGCGACGCTGGCAACGCTCTCCGATCTCCCTTTCTGCCTGCTGTTCCTGAGCGTGATGTTCATGATTGGCGGCCAGTTGGTCATCATTCCCATACTGGCGGTACCGGTAATCATTATCGCCGGGGTCATTATTCAGTGGCCGCTGTCGCGATACATGAAGGAAAACATCAGCGAAATTTCGCAGAAGCAGGGTCTGGTTATCGAAACCATCGTTGGCCTTGAAACCCTTAAAGCGGCGAAGGGAGAAGGCATGATGCAAAAACGCTGGGATGACTTCAGCGCCCTTGCCGCCGCGTCATCAATGAAAACACGTTATCTTTCCAGCCTGACCAGCAACTTTGTCAGCTACGTTCAGCAGGTGTGTACCGTGCTTATCGTGCTGTGGGGAGTCTATCTCATCCACGCCGGAGAACTCACTATGGGTGCGCTGGTCGGGATGGTGATCCTCTCTGGACGGTCGCTGTCGCCGCTGGCGGCAGTGGTTAACCTGGCAATTCGCTTTCAGCAGGCTAAAACCGCATTAACCTCTCTTAATCAGCTGATGGCAATGCCAACGGAACGCGACAAGCAGGCCCATTTTTTACCGACCCCACCGCTTAAAGGTGAAATTAAGCTTAATCAGACCGGTTTTCACTATCCAAAAATCGGTGTCCAGGAGCCGCAGCAAATTCTGCACGCCCTGAATTTGCAGATTCGCCCCGGTGAACGGGTGGCAATTTTAGGCAGTATTGGTAGCGGTAAGTCGACGCTATTAAAAATTCTGGCCCGCCTGTACCTGCCAACTCAGGGACAGATGACAATGGACGGGCTGGACGTTAATCAGATTGATCCCGCCGACTGGCGCACCGCCTGCGGCTATGTATGCCAGGACAATCGGCTATTTCAGGGCACGCTACGCCACAATATTGTGATGGGGGATCCTGCCGTTAGCACGGAACGCTTCCTGGAAGTCGCCAGGCTTACGGGGATCGATGCACTCGCGCGCCGTCATCCAGCAGGCTATGACATGCCGATAGGCGAAATGGGGCAAGGGCTTTCAGGCGGCCAGCGCCAACAGGTGTCACTTGCCAGATGCCTCCTGTTGGATCCCACTATTCTGCTGATGGACGAACCGACAAGCTCGATGGACACGGCTTCTGAAGCACGGTTTATCGCCCAGCTTAAAATAGTTACCCAGGACAAAACGCTGATAATTGTTACCCACCGCACGGCGGTGCTGGAGCTGGTCGATCGCATTATCGTGCTGGAAGACGGCAAGATCCTGGCAGATGGGACGAAGGAATCCATCATGGCGAAACTTCGCCAGCCTCCACGTAAACCGGCCCCAGTCCACGCCGCTTCTGGGGTAACTGCCAGGCAGGAGGCAGCAGCCAATGCGTAATCAATCCAAAATACAGCCAGGGGACATGCAGTTTCTCGACGATCTGCAAAACGCTATCGTCATACAGAAGCACCCGAGGAGCATGATTGTCCTGTGGCTAATGGCGGTCGTCGTTATCTCAACGCTGGTATGGTCTCATTTTGCTCGCGTAGAAGAGATAACCAAAGGCGATGCCAAAGTCATCCCCGCCAGCCACGAACAGATCATTGAAAGCTTTGAAGATGGCACGCTTGAAAAGCTGTTCGTAAAAGAAGGCCAGCTCGTCGAAAAAGGACAGCCGCTGCTTAAACTTGACTCTACCCGTTCAGAGGCAAGCTATCAGGAGGAGCTATCAAAAACCTACGGTCTTAAGGGCGCAATCTCCCGCGCTCGCGCTGAAGCCTATGATTTACCGCTGACCTTCCCGGAAGGGATCAAAGACTTCCATACCATCGTTCAGGATGAGACAAAAGCCTATCAAACTCGCCGCAAACTGCTGGATGAGAGTATCAGCGCCCTCTCGCACAACTTGATGCTCGCGGAGAAGGAGGTCAATCTTTCTGAACCGCTGGCAAGGCGCGGCTTAATTTCCGATATGGAGATCTTACGTCTACGCCGTCAGGCCAACGATCTGCGCCTGCAAATTGCGGACCGCACCAACAAATACCATTCCGACGCCAACAGCGAACTGACACGTCTTGAATCAGACCTGGCACAGGCTGAGGCAAGACTGGTCGGACGTAAGGACGTGATCAAGCACGCGCTGATTACGGCACCGGTTAAGGGAACGATTAACAGCATTAAAACCACCACCATCGATGGCGTTATCGCCCGCGGGACGCAAATTATGTCGCTTATCCCCGCAGAAGATAATTTGCTGCTGGAGACCAAAATCAAGCCTTCAGAAGTCGCTTTCCTGCACCCGGGACTTGCGGCAACGGTAAAAATCTCGGCCTACGACTTTTCCATCTATGGCGGTCTTAGCGGGGTGATTGAAAGCATCAGCCCGGATACGATTATTGATGAAACCAAAGCTCGCTCGGGACGTGAGGATACAACCTACTACCGGGTGTATATCAGAACCCATGGCTCTAATTTGCATGTTAAGGACAAAAGCTTCCCGATTATCCCGGGAATGACGGCAAGCGTGGAGATTAAAACAGGGGAGAAAACCATTCTGTCCTACCTGCTAAAACCAGTTTTAAAAGCGCGTGAAGCATTCAGGGAGAGATAATGCGATGCGAAAGAACATTTTTGTCTTAAGTCTCATAGCGATGAGCTTCAACTGCGCCGCCTCGCTGGCGGCAAACGATCCGCACAGCCGGGATACTCTTATCCATAGTGCTACCCGCGCTTACCTTGAGCAAACGATCAATCAGGCGCTGGCTTACAGCCCGGAAGTGAAAGTTGCAGGCGCGGACAGCAGCGCGGCACATTACGACATCGATCAGGTTAAGGGACAGCGCTGGCCGCAGGTACAGCTTGGCACCACCGCGCCATTGGCCTCTTTTGGCAGCGGTTCGACGCCGGGCCAAAAACACCCGGGTGACAGCAGCCTTGCCGTTAGCGTCACCACCCCCATTTTTGACTGGGGCAGAAATAGCGAAAGCGTTGACAGCGCGACGCAGCAGGCCAGGGCATCCATGCATCAATATGACTATACCCGTCAGCAAATTGCCTTTAGCACGGTAACCGAATTAATTGATTTCAGCCGCTACAGACAGAACCAAACCATTACGCTGCATTACGTTGAACGTATGCGTAAGTTGGTGAATATGCTGAGCGACATCACCGAAACGGATGCGGGCAGATATAGTGAGTTGGTGCAGGCCAGGGCGAAGCTGCTGGCGGCAGAAACCACGATGCAAAGAGTCAAAGAGCAGCTTCGGCAGTCGGAAATAAAGCTCTTTCGCCTGACCGGAAACGCCGTGACGCTACCGGAAAAGTTCGACTGGACCATGCGCCCAATCCCCCCCTCACTGGTGATGAGCAGGATTATGGACCATCCCTTCTTGCTGAAAGCGCAGGCAGAGGCCAGCGCCTCAGAGCACCAGGCTGCCGCCGTTAAAGCGAGTAGCCTGCCGCAAATTAACTGGGTAATTTCCAAGAATACGTCGAAAGACAGCTACGGCAATGATGAGCAGTGGTACACCGGCCTGAGCGTGCAGTGGAACCTCTTCTCTGGCGGCTCAGACAGAGCGGCGATTCAGGCTTCATCCGCCCGCGCCTCAGCCAGTAAGTCGCAGTACACCCAATCACGTATTGATATGGAGTATCAGATTCAGAACCTGACCCAGAGTCGGGACGCCGCCGAAGTACAAGCGAGGGAGTATAAAAAACTCAGCAATGAGACGGACGAGGTCAGTAAGATTTATTACGAACAGTGGCTACGCCTGGGCAAGCGCACGCTGCTGGATGTGCTCACCGCGGAAAATGACCGTTACAACAACCATATTGCTGCCGTAAACGCCGAACACGATGTTTACAACAACAATATCAAGCTCATCGCCACCGCCAGCATGCTGTTCGAATGGCTTAATATCCGCGCCCGCTAGTTTACCGCTCCACACCCAAATATTTTTTGGGTGTTTTCTTGCCGCTCATTGGCATACCGCATGGTGCCTTGCGTTACGGTACAGGCGTATCTGACAGTCGTCAGGGCAACGCCAATATTTTGAGTATGAGGAAGTTATCAGCATTCTGCCGCGCCAGAAATGTCGTAACCCTATAGATTGACGCCAATGAAGGAGAGTCTTGCAGGAGGCACGACAAAGCCACAAAGCTGCATTACCTAAGGGAGCTGATAAGTTTAAGCGCAACATCTCTGACTGAATCTTGTGTTCGCCCGGAAGCCGCGATCAGCGTCAATGCTTCAATACTCAGGCCGTCCCTGATTATTTTGCGCGCTTTACTGAGACGGCTCCGGCAACTTTTCTCGGTATATCCCTCGTGCGTATGCAGTTGTTCAATGATATCCGCATCAGATAAATGCGGATCGGCAAAACGAGGGTAGTAGGTAACGAAACACGTCATCCCGATAGCCTTGAGGAGCACGGTCAGGGCAGCGCCATTCGCTATCTTCTCTTGCTTGTTCGAATCATCCGTCATCGCTTCGAGCGAGGAGGTTTCAGTAGAGACTTCATTTATTGGCGCGGAATGACAGACAATCAGGTGCGATTTAATGGAAATGACTCGGGGATCAGAAAGAATTGCCCCCTTGAGGATAACAATATGAGCATTAACGTAATCGCTATGCCGAGCGTAATCCCGGATCACTTCATGGGGGATTTTGTAAGCATCAAGAACGTTGTAATGCTCACCGAAAATCACGGCGATCAGATAATCAAAATCGGCGGCCTCGTAGTTACGTAACGCACTAAGTTGGCGGGAAGGACTTTCCGGCGTGACTCTCCTGGCTTTGATCTGCACTTTCATGCCATCAGCATCAATGGCATCAGCCCCTGCCGACGAGTTATTGAGCAGCGTCATTCCCAGCGCGTGAGAAACTAGCCACTCGGCATAATCTCCAACAGGATTATTCAACGTGCGAATTACGCCCCTTGAGCGCAGCTGCGTTAAAATCTCGGAATGAAGTGACAATAACTCGAGATTGCTCAACGAGGTTAGAAAATGCTCTGATATTGAATGGATTTTTTGCAAAATATCTCTCCCCGGCGAAGATGAAATGCCGCCGTAACGCCTGTGAAAAACACCTGTGTTTCGATGTTTCAGAAATGCTTATCGTTATTAGCTCGAAATAAAACGGGCTGTCATTTACCGCATCCGCCAACCGTTCATTCTCAGAGTCATTTGTGTTCAACTCACTGTCATTGCTCTATTCCCTCTTCAGCCTATCCCATTTGACCGCAGATACAATGCCACAATGACGACCAGGATTAGGCCCACACACGTTGTCATCGCCATGAGATGAAGTATTCAAGTGCTTCGTAAAAGGTACCAAACAGTTCTGAGCGGTTTATCACCGACCCTGTATGAAGCCTCGCAAATAATTGACAGCACCTCAATCACATTAAGAGACGCGCTGAAAATGGCCCTTTTATCCGCTAAATTTGTGCAGATGCTCACCGAGGAGCCTCGCTTTGTTCGTGATATTTAGTATCAAGAGACTATGATGCGGTGACTAACACCGCTGGGATGAATTTCGAGGAAATAGCAAGATGTTAAAAACACAGCTTAAGCAAACAGGCTTTTTGGGCAAGTCGCTGCTTGCCGTCGCGATCGTCACAACAACGACAGCATCCTACGCAGCCGAAAGTATTGATCAACTGGCGACACGCATCGGTATGGACCATTTTCGGGATGCGATCAAAAAAGGAGATCGCAACGCATTTATAACGCTTCCAGCAAAGGGATACAAAAACGGTTTAACCGGGCTGCTGCTTAAAACAAATGCTTACATCGATCCTGAATACAGTTTTGCTGATTGTGACGTGGATACGGTTATCGTTTCTGTTCAAGAACACAAAACGCTTCCCGGTTGTCGTGTCTCTTTAAAACTGGCAACAAAAGACCCAAATGGCAGCTATCGCGACAAGGGGATTCGCGTTGAGTATGCGATTGCCACGGGGTCTCAAAAGTTTATCGCCAACAATTCCACCTGGGCGCAGCACGTTATCTCGGGAGACAAAATGCTTGAAGGTGCGCTTCGGCCTGCCAAAGTAACCAATCAAACAGAGCAGATGTGTATGGGTATGGCTCAATTCACCGCAAACGTAACCGAAGGCCGAAACGATGGAATGACCAAAAATGAGTATTATCAGCGACTTGATAATATGAATAGCAAATCAGATGTCACTCCCCAGATAATCGCGCTTTATAAAAGCTTCGTCGACTACGTGTATGCCCATCCTAAACAAGACGGTAAGGTTTCAGCCGCGTTTATTTACACTAACTGCATGAATAAATTCTGATTGACTACGAACCCGATATTACCGGAGCGGTGATCCGCAGAACGTAGATCCCACTGGAACGTCGATAAAGATTATCACGCTGAGCCATCGGCTGTATCACTCCGTTGTAGGAGGATCACGAGCGCCGTCACGTATGGTTTAGAAAAACATTGAGGAATTAATACGTTAGGGAAATTCTGGAGCGGGCGAAGGGAATCGAACCCTCGTATAGAGCTTGGGAAGCTCTCGTTCTACCATTGAACTACGCCCGCTTTGAGGTGCGTTAGGCATTATAGACTTTCAGTCCGCGCTGGCAAGTGCCTTTCCTTCCAGGTGATGGTTTTTCAAGCACTTTTTGTATTAACACGACGGTTTAAGGTAGCGCTGCGGGTCGATCGCCGTGGCGCGATAGCGAATCTGGAAGTGTAAGCGAACCGAGTCCGCCCCCGTGTTACCCATAGTAGATATCTTCTGCCCGGCCCGGACTTTCTCACCGGTATTGACCAGCATCGTATCATTGTGAGCATAGGCGGTGATGTACTCTTCGCTGTGCTTAATCATTATCAGATTGCCATAGCCGCGCAGCTGGTTGCCTACGTAAACCACCGTTCCGGCAGCCGAGGCATAAATTGGCTGCCCGCGAGAGCCTGAAATGTCGATGCCTTTGTTTCCACCATCGCTGCTTGAGAACGGCTCAACAATGTTCCCCTTCGTCGGCCACAGCCAGCAACGCGCCCCCACCGGCGGCGGCGCAGCTTTGGCAATAGCGGTGTTTTGGGAACGTGACGGTGCAGAGGTGCTTTTTGCCGTCGCGGTATTTTTAGGCCTGCTCGCCGATGCAGAACCTTTCACGCGAATCCGCTGGCCAACCTGCAGAGTATAAGGCGCAGAAATACCGTTCAGCCGGGCGAGTTCGCCCACGCTACTGCCGGACATTCGGGAGATTTTAGAGAGCGTATCCCCCCGTTTCACGGTGTAAACCGCGCCGCTGAAGGTGCCTTCGTTTCGGGTGCTTTTCGTCGATTTTGAGGAGGAGCAGGCCGTCAGCAGCAGGCTCATCATGATAATCAAAGCCGTTATGTGCCAGCGTTTAAAGATGCTTTCCTTGCGCAAACCAGTCCCCGGAAACGTCGGTTAACTAGAGAGTATTCCCTCCCCGGTGGGGAGGGATGAGGGTATTACTTCGTCGGGCGCAGAGCCGGGAACAGGATAACGTCGCGAATGGTGTGGCTGTTGGTAAACAGCATAACCATACGGTCGATACCGATGCCCAGACCCGCCGTTGGTGGCAGGCCGTGTTCCAGCGCGGTGACGTAGTCTTCGTCGAAGAACATCGCTTCGTCGTCGCCTGCATCTTTCGCCGCAACCTGGTCCGCAAAGCGCTGAGCCTGGTCTTCCGCATCGTTCAGCTCGGAGAAGCCGTTACCGATTTCACGGCCGCCGATGAAGAACTCAAAGCGATCGGTGATTTCTGGATTCACGTCGTTACGGCGCGCCAGCGGAGAGACTTCTGCCGGGTATTCGGTGATGAAGGTCGGCTGAATCAGGTGGCTTTCTGCCACTTCTTCGAAGATCTCCGTCACAACACGGCCCAGACCCCAGCTCTTCTCGATTTTGATACCGATGGATTGTGCAATCGCCACGGCCTTGTTCATATCGTCAAGGTCGTCGATATTGGTTTCAGGGCGGTGTTTTTTGATGGCCTCACGCATAGTGAGTTTTTCAAACGGCTTGCCGAAATCGAAGATCTCTTCACCGTATTTCACTTCGGTGGTACCCAGAACGTCCTGCGCCAGGGTGCGGAACAGGGATTCAGTCAGTTCAATCAGATCTTTGTAATCCGCATAAGCCATGTAGAGTTCCATCATAGTGAACTCTGGGTTATGGCGCGGAGAGATACCTTCGTTACGGAAGTTACGGTTGATCTCGAATACGCGATCGAACCCCCCCACCACCAGGCGCTTCAGGTACAGCTCAGGCGCAATACGCAGGTACATATCGATGTCCAGCGCATTATGATGAGTGATGAACGGACGCGCGGACGCGCCGCCAGGGATCACCTGCATCATCGGGGTTTCGACTTCCATAAAGTCGCGGCCAACCATGAATTTACGGATGCCGGCCATGATCTGCGAACGCACTTTGAAAGTGTTACGGGAGTCATCGTTAGAGATGAGGTCAAGGTAACGCTGGCGGTAGCGAGTTTCCTGATCGGCCAGGCCGTGGAATTTATCCGGCAGCGGGCGCAGTGCCTTGGTCAGCAAACGCAGTTCGGTACAGTGAATGGACAGCTCGCCGGTTTTGGTTTTGAACAGCTTACCGCGGGCGCCGAGGATATCGCCCAGGTCCCACTTTTTGAACTGTTCGTTGTAGATACCTTCCGGCAGGTCGTCGCGGGAAACGTACAGCTGAATGCGGCCGCCAACATCCTGCAGGGTCACAAAGGACGCTTTGCCCATAATACGGCGAGTCATCATACGACCAGCAACGCAAACTTCTACACCCAGTGCTTCCAGCTCTTCGTTCTCTTTCGTGTCGAAGTCAGCATGCAGTTGGTCTGAGGTGTGGTCACGACGGAAGTCGTTCGGGAAAGCGATGCCCTGCTCACGCAGAGCAGCCAGCTTCTCGCGGCGCGCTTTCAGTTCATTATTAAGATCGACTGCCGCGTCTACGCCCTGTGCTTGTTGTTCAGACATGTTGGTTCCTCATAACCCTGCTTTCAAACTTGCTTCGATAAATTTGTCCAGATCGCCGTCCAGTACCGCCTGCGTGTTGCGGGTTTCAACCCCGGTACGCAGATCTTTAATACGGGAGTCGTCGAGGACGTAAGAACGAATCTGGCTGCCCCAGCCGATATCCGATTTGTTGTCTTCCAGCGCCTGCTTCTCAGCATTCTTTTTCTGCATTTCCAGCTCGTACAGCTTCGCTTTCATCTGCTTCATGGCCTGATCTTTGTTCTTATGCTGCGAACGGTCGTTCTGACACTGGGTAACGGTACCGGTTGGGACGTGGGTAATACGCACCGCAGATTCCGTACGGTTAACGTGCTGACCACCCGCCCCGGACGCGCGATAAACGTCGATGCGCAGATCCGCCGGGTTGATGTCAATATCAATGTCGTCGTCCACTTCCGGGTAAACAAACGCGGAGCTGAACGAAGTATGGCGGCGGCCACCGGAGTCAAACGGACTCTTACGCACCAGGCGATGCACGCCGGTTTCAGTACGCAGCCAGCCAAAAGCGTAATCGCCCTGAATACGGATAGTCACGGATTTGATACCCGCGACTTCGCCTTCGGACTCTTCAATAATTTCGGTTTTAAAACCACGAGCTTCTGCCCAGCGCAGGTACATACGCTCAAGCATGCTCGCCCAGTCTTGCGCTTCCGTACCGCCGGAACCTGCCTGGATATCGATGTAGCAGTCAGCGCTGTCGTACTCGCCAGAGAACATGCGGCGGAATTCAAGCTGTGCCAGCTTGGCGTCCAGCAGATCCAGCTCGGCAACGGCCTCGTTAAAGGTCTCTTCGTCGTCGGCCTCTACCGCCAGCTCCAGCAAGCCGGAAACATCTTCAAGGCCCTGAGCCATTTGATCTAAGGTGTCGACAATCGCTTCCAGCGCGGAACGTTCTTTACCCAGCGCCTGTGCGCGTTCAGGTTCGTTCCAGACATCGGGCTGTTCCAGCTCGGCGTTTACTTCTTCGAGGCGCTCTTTCTTGGCATCGTAGTCAAAGATACCCCCTAAGAACGTCGCTGCGCTCTGTGAGGTCCTGGATGCGGCTTTTTACCGGGTTAATTTCAAACATGCTTAATTTCTTATGTTGATTTCAGAAGACGAAATGCGGTCGTAAACCGGAAAGTTTACCGGATCTACGCCGCATTTTGTAGCATTGTCCCTGACATATAGCCAAGTAATTAGCATTGCAGCAAGGCGGCAATGGACGCATCCCGAATCACATACCTGTGTAAGTGATTCGGGAGAGCGAGAGCAGTTAACGCCGCGGTAACGTCAAGAATGCAGACTATATTGGCCAGAGGTGATCGATGAGCAACTGCACGCTTCGGTTACCGCGAAACTCGTTCACGTCCAGCTTGTAGGCCAGCTCAACTTCACGCACGCCGTTGTCCGGCCAGCAGGTGGTATCAACATTAAAGGCGATACCGTCAAGCAGTGGACCACCGCCAATCGGCTCCACCATCACCTTGAGGTGCCGCTCGCCTACCAGCCGCTGCTGAAGAATTCGGAACTTGCCGTCAAACAGCGGCTCCGGGAACATTTGCCCCCACGGCCCGGCATCGCGCAGCATCTCAGCGACTTCAAGCGTCATCTCTTGCGCAGAAAGCGGGCCATCGGACCAGATTTCCCCCTGCAATAGCGCGGGGTCCAGCCACTCACCAACCAGGTCTCCGAAGCGCTGGCGGAACTCCTCAAAGCGAGCCTCTTCCAGCGACAGCCCTGCGGCCATCGCATGACCGCCAAATTTTAGCATCAGGCCTGGATAGAGCGTGTCGAGGCGCTCTAACGCATCGCGCATATGCAGCCCCTGCACCGAACGGCCAGAACCCTTTAATGTGCCGTCCCCGGCGGGTGCAAATGCAATCACTGGACGATGGAACCGCTCTTTAATGCGCGAAGCAAGGATACCGACCACGCCCTGGTGCCACTCCGGATGATACATCGCCAGCCCGTAGGGCAGCGTTTCGCTGCTGCGCTCCAGCTGTTCACAAAGCGTCAGTGCTTCAACCTGCATCCCCTGCTCAATCTCTTTGCGTGTCTGATTCAACGCATCAAGTTCATTGGCAAGCATTCGCGCTTCACCAATGTTTTCGCTGAGCAGCAGCGCCACGCCAACCGACATGTCGTCCAGTCTTCCAGCGGCGTTAAGCCGCGGTCCCAGCGCAAACCCTAAATCGCTGGCGGCAATTTTTTGCGGTTCACGATTCGCCACTTCAAGCAGTGCCCGAATGCCTGGGCGGCATTTACCCGCGCGAATGCGGCTTAGTCCCTGCCAAGTCAGAATACGGTTGTTGGCATCCAGCGGCACCACGTCTGCCACGGTGCCCAGCGCCACCAAATCGAGCAGCTCGGCCAGATTAGGAATGGCCAGCCCACGCTGTTCGAACCAGCCGTTATCACGCAGATGCGTGCGCAGCGCCAGCATCAGATAAAACGCGACGCCGACACCGGCCAGAGATTTAGACGGAAACTCGCAGTCTGCGAGATTCGGGTTAATGATCGCTTCGGCGGCGGGAAGTGTTTCCCCCGGCAGATGGTGATCGGTAACCAGCACCGGGATACCCAGCGCATGGGCTCGCTCAACGCCCGCATGAGAGGAGATCCCGTTGTCGACGGTCACTATCATCTGCGCGCCGCGGGCGTGAGCCTGATCGACCACTTCCGGGCTAAGTCCATAACCATCTTCAAAACGGTTGGGTACAAGATAACCAATATTCTCAGCGCCCATGCTGCGCAGTGCCAGGACGCTTAGCGCGGTACTGGTCGCCCCGTCGGCGTCAAAGTCACCCACCACAATAATGCGCAGCCCTTCGCGAAAGGCGCCGTAAAGCATGGCGACAGCCTGCTCGACACCGCTGAGCTGCTGCCACGGCAGCATCCCTTTAACACCACGTTCGAGATCCTGCTCATCGCGTACGCCACGGCTGGCATATAACCGCTGTAACAGAGAAGGCAGCGTAGCCGGAAGCGCCACCGAGCTGTCTATAGCCCGGCGGCGGAGTTGCGTTTGCTGTTTCACCCGAGATTAACCACCTGTTTTCATCAGCTGTTTGTGGGCATCCAGCATCTGTTTCATTTCTTTCGGCCCCTGATAGCCAGGGATCATGCTGCCGTTACTCAGGACAATCGCCGGCGTCCCCTGCACGCCAAGCTGTACGCCGAGGTTGTAGTGGTTAGCCAGGTTGATGTCGCAGCTTGCCGGAGCAACGTCGCCGCCCTTCATTGCGGCATCAAACGCTTTGTTGCGGTCTTTTGCGCACCAGATGGACTTCATATCGCTTTCAGCCTGGCTTTTCAGCCCCTGACGCGGGAAGGCCAGATAGCGCACGGTGATCCCGAGCGCGTTATAGTCGCTCATCTCTTCGTGCAGCTTGTGACAGTAACCGCAGGTGATATCAGTGAATACCGTAATCACGTGCTGTTCCTTCGGCGCTTTATAGATAATCATCTCTTTTTCCAGCGCGTTCAGCTTGCCAACCAGCAGCTGGTTAGTCACATTGATCGGCTGCGCGCCGCTCACATCGTAAAGCGGCCCCTGAATCACATGCTTGCCGTCTTCGGTGACGTAGAGCACGCCGCTGTCGGTGAGCACGGTTTTCATCCCGGCAACCGGCGCAGCCTGGATGTCTGATCCCTGTACGCCCAGCTTCGCCAGTGATTGTTTAATGGCGGCGTCATCCGCGTGGGCAAAACCGGAAACTGAAGCGGCCAGCAGCGAAAGCAGCCAAAAACCTTTTTTCATGAGGATTCCTTTATCTCTTGTGGCACTCACGCTCGAGGGTGGTGCTGTTGATGAAGCTGACGTAAACGCGCCGTCGCTACATGTGTATAAATTTGTGTGGTGGACAAATCACTATGGCCCAGCAGCATCTGTACGACACGAAGATCCGCGCCATGGTTCAGCAGGTGGGTGGCAAAAGCGTGCCGCAAAACGTGCGGAGACAATTTTTCACTGTCGATGCCAGCCAATACGGCATAGTGCTTAATGCGATGCCAGAAGGTTTGCCGCGTCATCTGCTGGGCACGACTGCTGGGGAACAAAACGTCCAGCGACTGCCCGTTAAGCATTTCCAGGCGGCCATACTTCAGGTATTGCTCAATCCAGTAAACAGCCTCCTCGCCCAGCGGCACCAGACGCTCTTTATTGCCTTTACCGAGCACGCGAACCACGCCCTGCCGCAGGCTGATATCGCTCATCGTTAGCCCAACCAGCTCCGACACGCGCAGCCCCGTTGCGTAAAGCACTTCAAGCATCGCTTTATCGCGCAGCTCAATGGGCTGGTCGGTGCAGGGAGACTGCAACAGCCGCTCGACCTGCGCCTCACTTAAATCTTTCGGCAAGCGCTGGGGCAGTTTAGGGGATGAAAGCAGCGCGCTGGGATCGTCCTCGCGCATTTTTTCACGATACAGATACTGAAATAATCGCCGCATGGCGCTCAGTAACCGCGCAGAGCTGGTGGCTTTATAACCGCCCTCAATACGCTCCGCAAGCAGCGCCTGTAAATCCGCAGCCTGAACGGTTAAAAAACTGCGCTGCTGACGCTGCAGCCACTCTGCCACCATAGTGAGATCGCGACGATAAGAACTGAGCGTATTTTCAGCCAGATTTCTCTCCAGCCATAGCGCATCCAGAAATTGTTCGATACGGGTCTTATCCTGCTCCACTCTCGACTCCCACTTTGGCGAATTGTGTCCATTATGCATGATGGCGGGCGGGATCTGGTACACTTGGCCATCTGTACGCTATTAAAATGAGTTGTTACTGTTATGAACATTGGTCTTTTTTACGGCTCCAGCACCTGCTACACCGAAATGGCGGCCGAAAAAATTCGCGACATCATTGGTCCGGAGCTGGTGACGCTGCATAACCTGAAAGACGATACTCCGGCCATGATGGAGCAGTATGATGTTTTGATCCTCGGCATCCCGACCTGGGACTTTGGCGAGCTACAGGAAGACTGGGAAGCCGTTTGGCCACAGTTAGATGAGCTGAATCTGGATGGTAAACTCGTGGCGTTGTACGGAATGGGTGACCAGCTTGGCTATGGTGAATGGTTCCTTGACGCGCTTGGTATGCTGCACGACAAGCTGGCGCCTCGCGGTGCACAGTTTATTGGCTACTGGCCAACCGAAGGTTACGAATTTACCAGTCCCAAACCGGTTATTGCAGACGGGCAGCTGTTTGTTGGCCTGGCGCTGGATGAAACCAACCAGTACGACCTGAGCGACGAACGCATTGAAACCTGGTGCGAGCAAATTCTTGGCGAAATGGCCGAGCGTTTCGCCTAAACCTGCCCGCTTCTGCTCGCCTGTTGTTGCATCAGCAGGCGGCGTAAATCACGCCATTCACCGATATCCATGCTGTCAGCGGCCAGCCAAAGATGCTGGCAACGGTGCTTACCCGGCCGACGCAGTCTTAGCATCACGCCGCTATCTATCACCCACGGATTACCGACAATATCCCAGTCACGCCCTTGCCAACGCAGACGAAAATCCGTCAACAGTTTGATTTCACCCTGACGTGCGTGAATACGGCGCTGGCTGCGCACGCTGTCGAAAACCACAAGAGAGAGCAGCAGCATCCAGATGAGCGTGTAGCTCATCGGCCACGGCATCAGCAGCACAAGTAGCGCCACCAGGCCATGGAGGAGCAATGAAAGCCACTGCGCTCGCCAGGAAACCCGAAGATCAGATTGCCACAGGACCACGTTCTTTATTCCGAGTCTGAATCAGGGTAACCATACGCTGGAGTTCCGTATCCGCAGGTTTACCGTGGTTCATCAACCAGTTAAACAGGTCAGGATCGTCAGACTCCAACAGGCGGACAAACAGCCGTTTGTCGCTGTCGCTGAGCGTTTCGTATTCATGTTCGAAGAACGGCATAATCGAAATATCGAGCTCGCGCATTCCACGGCGGCACGCCCAGTGAATTCGGGCTTTATTATTGATATCCATGTGCTCTTTCCTGCTTAGCCATCAAGTTGGGTACGGAGTTAGTGTAACGTGTTTTCGTCACCAGGATTACCGGAATGTTCCATTGTGCGCACTTTCCCGGCACAAACCTATGTAACAGCATCGATTGCACAAGATTCCTCGGGGTTGCTCGTAAACGCACGAATGGCGTTATCAAACTGCTTGCATTGCCCTCTGGCTCTTTTACCATTGAGAGATTAAACCGTTGGATAACCCGGGATCTTTGTTATGGCTTTTAATCCGTTTCCTCCTCGCCAGCCCAGTGCCGCAGCCCGTCTGCCGCTGACGCTGATGACGCTTGATGACTGGGCTCTCGTCACCGCCGTAGGTGCAGACGCAGAGAAATATCTGCAGGGTCAGGTCACCGCTGACGTGGCTAAGCTTGATGCGGGCCAGCATCTGCTGTGTGCCCATTGCGATGCCAAAGGGAAGATGTGGAGTAACCTTCGCCTGTTCCGCCGCGGTGAAGGCTTCACTTTTATTGAGCGCCGCAACCTGCGGGATGCCCAACTGACGGAGCTGAAGAAATATGCCGTCTTCTCCAAAGTGACCTTCACCACGGATGACACCAGCGTCCTGTTAGGATTGGCCGGTTTCCAGGCACGTTCTGCGCTTGCTGTCGTTTTCGATACGTTGCCGGACGAACAGACTCAAGTTGTTCAGCATGGCGCAACAACATTGTTATGGCTGAACCTGCCTGCGGAACGCTTCCTGATTGTTACCGATGAAGAAACGGCACAGAGCCTGACCGAGAAACTGCGCGGCGAAGCCCAGCTCAATGACAGCCAGCAGTGGCTGACGCTGGAAATCGAAGGTGGTTTGCCGGTTATCGATTGCGCCAACAGCGCGCAGTTTATTCCACAGGCGACCAACCTTCAGGCGCTGGGCGGCATTAGCTTCAAAAAGGGCTGCTACACTGGCCAGGAAATGGTCGCCCGTGCGAAGTTTCGGGGGGCGAACAAACGAGCCCTCTGGCTGTTGACCGGTACCGCAGGCCGCGTCCCGGAAACCGGGGAAGACCTTGAGCTGCAGATGGGTGAGAACTGGCGTCGTACCGGCACCGTGCTTGCTGCCGGACTGTTAGACGATGGTCGCTTGCTGTTGCAGGCAGTGTTGAATAACGATCTCGAACCGGACAGCGTTTTGCGCGTGCGTGACGATGCCAGCGGCAGGCTGGCACTTGAGCCGCTGCCTTATTCTCTGGAAGAAAGTTAATCGAAAGCTGAGCCCCCTAAAACAGGGGGCTCAGCTTGATGACAAACAGCCGAAAAACGTGGTTTTCGACTGTTTGGGGCAAACCAGAGAACATTATTCATTGTTTTTATTAGACCTGGGTTCGGACTTTTTTAGAACAATGAACTTTGTCAGCAGTCTCAGCCCCCTAAAACAGGGGGCTTTGTTTTATCGCGGGTTGAGCGTTTTAGCGGATATAGAGATAAATCGCGAGGAAGTGACAAACGCTGCCGCCCAGCACAAACCCGTGCCAGATAGCATGGTTGTACGGAATGCGTTTGCAGACGTAGAAAATAACCCCAAGCGAATAAACGATGCCGCCAATCGCCAGTAGCGTCACGCTGCCCGGCGCCAGCTTGACCACCATCTGGTAGATAACCACCAGCGACAGCCAGCCCATCAGCAGATAAGTCACCAGCGACAGCACCTTAAACCGGTGGGCGATAGTGAGCTTGAACAGGATCCCGGCCAGCGCCAGGCCCCAGATAACAATCATCAGCCCTTTTGACAGCGGCGAGTTGAGCCCCACCAGTAAAAAAGGCGTGTAGGTACCGGCAATAAGCAGATAGATGGCGCAATGGTCGAACTTTTTCAGCCATCGTTTAGCCCGCTCGTGCGGGATGGCGTGGTAGAGCGTTGAGGCAAGAAACAGCAGGATCATGCTGCCGCCGTAAAGGCTGTAGCTGGTAATCGCTGTCACGCTGGCGTTGGCGTCAACCGCCTGCACCAGCAGCAATACCAGGCCAACGATGCCGAACACCAGCCCAATACCGTGGCTGATGCTGTTGGCTACTTCCTCAGCCAGAGAATATCCATGCGCGATAAGTGGTTTGCGAGCCATCTGGCTCCTCCCGGAGATATAGAAGAATAAAGCAGCACCACTAGCCTAACTGAGAATGATTCCAGTGAACACATGTAAGCTAAAATAAATGTGTGAGCGCCTGTGACGACCTCGGTTCGTCAGTTTGGATGATTTCTTTTACAATCAAACGACAGCGTAAAAAACAGGAAAAAACACGATGCAACAGGCATTTGGCGAGATGAGTGAGGTCATCCATTTTTTGATGGAGATCGATAAGCTCAAGCTGGTTCAGCGCCGTACCAAAATCATCGGCCATGAACGCCATGAAAATTCCGCGGAGCACAGCTGGCATTTTGCCCTGGCGGCGATGAGCCTTGCGCCCTGGGCCAGGGAAGACGTGAATATCCAGCGAGTGATTCAGATGGCGCTGCTGCATGACATCGTGGAGATCGACGTTGGCGATGTACTGGTTTACGACATTGCCGCCCGTGAAGCCATTGCCGACAAAGAAGCCGCGGCCGCACGCCGCCTGTTTGGTTTATTACCCGCGCCACAAGGGCCACAATTCCTCGCGCTGTGGGAAGAATATGAGTCGGGCACCAGCCCTGATGCGCGTTTTGCCGGAGCGCTGGATCGTATTTTGCCTATCCTGCTGAATCTGCATAACGAAGGGCAAAGCTGGCGGGAGAATAATATTTCCCTGCAGCAGGTATTAACCCGCAACGCACAGGTGGGAGAAAGCTGGCCGGAATTATGGCAACATGTCGAACGCCAATTATATCTGGCACACGAGAAAGGCTGGCTGCGTTAGCCCTGGCCGTTAGCAAAAGTCGACTCAGCAGGAAGAGAGAGTATGTTTACCCACGCGGCAATCGCCAACCTGAACGGTCTGGAAATGATGGTCTACAACTTTGTCATTAAAAACAAAGACAAAGTGATGTACATGACCATCCGTGAGCTGGCAGATGCCGCAGGCGTCTCCACCACCACCGTGCTGCGTTTTTGCCGCAAGCTCAACTGTGAGGGGTATTCCGAGTTTCGCGTTCGCTTTAAATTATATCTGGAGCAAACGGAATCACAGCCAGCTAATTTCGGCAGCAGCGAAATCATCAGCTTTTTTAAAAGCACCAATAACGAAGAATTTGATACTCTCATCGACCACGCGGTAGATATTATATGTTCATCTGAGCGTATTATTTTTGTCGGTGCGGGAACTTCAGGTGCATTAGCAAAATACGGCGCACGCTTCTTTTCTAACGTCGGTAAATTCAGTAACCATATCGATGATCCTTATTTCCCGGTTACCAACGATATGGCACGTAACGCGTTGGCTATTGTACTTTCGGTTTCCGGCGAGACGGAAGAGATCTTACGCTTTGCCAGCCAGTTCAGCCTCCATCACTGTAAAGTGATGTCTATCACCAGCCATGAGAACTCGTCGCTGGCTAAGTTAGCTGACTTTAATATTTCCTGGCATATTCCACCGGTACGTATTGCCGGAGTTTATGACATCACTACACAAATTCCCGTTATTTATATTCTTGAAACCATTGGCCGCCGTTTGGCGAAAAGAATGCTATAAAAAACATCCTGTTTTTTATTTGTGACAAATCACAACTCACGCTATTTGTTATATCGTGACAATCCCATTTCATTTGTTAGACTCCAAAACAGAAATAATAAATTCAGCGCCACAGTGTGATTCAACGCACATTATCTCCTGCGCTAACGATGAGATGAAATAATATGAAACAACTGAAGTTACCGAAGGACTTTTTATGGGGCGGCGCGGTTGCCGCTCACCAGGTGGAAGGTGGCTGGAACAAAGACGGTAAAGGCCCGAGCATTTGTGATGTACTGACGGGCGGCGCCCACGGCGTACCGCGCGAGATAACACAGCAGGTTGTACCCGGTAAATATTATCCAAACCATGACGCAATTGATTTTCATGGCCGCTACAAAGAAGACATCAAGCTTTTCGCCGAAATGGGCTTCAAGTGCTTCCGCACCTCGATTGCCTGGACCCGTATTTTCCCTAATGGCGACGAACGCCAGCCTAATGAAGCTGGCCTGAAATTTTACGACGATATGTTTGATGAGCTGCTGAAATACAACATCGAGCCGGTCATCACCCTCTCCCACTTCGAAATGCCGCACCATCTGGTCACCGAATACGGCGGCTGGACCAGCCGTAAAGTGGTCGATTTCTTTGTTCGTTTCGCCGAGGTCGTGTTCGAGCGCTACAAGAGCAAAGTGAAGTACTGGATGACGTTTAACGAAATCAACAACCAGCGTAACTGGCGCGCGCCGCTGTTCGGCTACTGCTGCTCTGGCGTGGTTTACACCGAGCACGACAACCCGGAAGAGGTGATGTACCAGGTGCTGCACCACCAGTTTGTGGCGAGCGCAATGGCGGTGAAAATCGGCCACCGCATCAACCCGGAAATGAAGATTGGCTGCATGCTGGCGATGGTGCCGCTGTACGCCTTCTCCTGTAAGCCAGAAGATCAGATGTACGCCCAGGAGTCGATGCGCGAGCGTTACGTGTTTACCGACGTTCAGCTGCGTGGCTATTACCCTTCTTACGTGCTGAACGAGTGGGAACGCCGCGAATTCAACATCAAAATGGAAGCCGGTGACGAGCAGATCCTGCGCGAGGGTGTTTGCGATTACCTCGGGTTTAGCTACTACATGACTAATGCCGTTCAGGCCGAGGGCGGCAGCGGCGATGCACTTTCCGGCTTCCAGGGTAGCGTGCCGAACCCGCATGTCAAAGCCTCCGACTGGGGCTGGCAGATTGACCCGGTTGGCCTACGCTATGCGCTGTGCGAACTGTATGAGCGTTATCAGAAGCCGCTGTTCATCGTAGAAAACGGCTTTGGCGCTTACGACAAGGTCGAAGCCGACGGCTCCATCAACGATGACTACCGTATTGATTACCTGCGTGCTCACGTTGAAGAATTGAAAAAAGCCGTGACCTACGATGGAGTGGACCTGATGGGTTATACGCCGTGGGGCTGCATCGACTGTGTGTCGTTTACCACCGGCCAGTACAGCAAGCGCTACGGCTTTATCTACGTGAACAAACACGACGACGGCACCGGCGATATGTCTCGCTCCCGCAAGAAGAGCTTCAACTGGTACAAAGAAGTGATAGCCAGCAACGGCGAGAATCTCTAAGCAAAAGGCGCTTTTATGGCGCCTTGAGACCGCTGACAAAGTTCATTGTTCTAAAAAAGTCCGAACCCAGGTCTAATAAAAACAATGAATAATGTTCTCTGGTTTGCCCCAAACAGTCGAAAACCACGTTTTTCGGCTGTTTGTCATCAACCTTAAGGGCGCCTTTATGGCGCCTTTTTTACTTAAACAGGCAGGCCAAACCGGAAGCAGGCTCCGCGCTGCGGCAGGTCGACCAGGGAAATATCGCTGCCGTGCAGTTGCAGCATTTGTCTGACGATCATCAGGCCAAGCCCGCCGACCCTGAGTCGGGACTGATGCACAATCGAAGGCCTTACAAACAGCCCTTCTTTTAGCTCCTGCGGAATACCCGGCCCGCTGTCGCTAACCTGCACCATCACTTTATCCAGCTCCTTCCATAACCGCACCGAAATCACGCCTTTGTCCGGCGTATGGCGGATCGCATTGTCCAACAGATTGGTCAACACACGCTCAATCATGCTGACATCGGCTTCAATCAGCGGCAATCCAGGCTGAATGTCAGCCAAAAGCTCAAGCTGGCGAGTCTGCGCCGGCAGCTCAAATTTCTGGAAAACATCCTGCAGCAGTTCGCTGATAGAGAAACTCTCCTTGTGCGGCTTCACCACGCCATATTCCAGGCGGGCCAGCTCAAACAGCGACTGCGCCAGCGAGCCCACCTTCTGGCTTTGCGCGAGGGCAATATCCAGATAACGCTTTTTATCGGCCTCGCTCAGGGTGGCAGACATTACCGACAGGCTTTCAAGATAGCCGTGCAGCGACGTCAGCGGAGTACGCAGGTCATGAGAAATATTGGCGATAAACTCGCGCCGCAGCTGATCCTGCTGCGTCAGGCTATGCCACTGCTCGGAGATTCGCCCCGCCATGGCAATCACCCCGTGACGGAGTTGGGCAAGCTCATCACCGTTCTGCTGTGGATTTTGCGGGAGCGCCGCCATCGCCTGCATTTCTGCCATACCGCCCGATTCCAGGGCCTTAACGTGCTGCGAAAGTTCGCGTAGCGGGCGCGTGATCCAACGGAATGCCAGGCCGCCAACCACCAGCCCCAGCACGCAGATCAGGCTCAACAACAGCAGGCTGAGCTTCAGTACAGCATCAAACTGGGCGCTGTTGGCGAGCTGATTATAGGTTTCCCCCAGCAGCACAACATAGAGATAGCCCTCCAGCTTGCCGTCGCGCAGCATCGGCGCCACGCTAAATACCTTTTGCCCATCGAGGCTGCGTGGGTCATCGCCGTAAAGCGGGAACTTACCGCCTTTCAGCGCGGCCTGAAGCGGCGTGAGATCGACCTGGTGACGCTTTATATGCCCATCCGGCGCTGCGTCACCAATGATATTGCCTTGCTTATCCAGCAGGTAAACCTCCACGCTGGGATTCACCGCCATCAGGTGATCAAACAACGTTCGCACCGAGTCTTTGTTCAGCCCGTCCTGCCCAAGCAGCGGGTAGCTTTGGTTGATGTGCTGAGCCAGGTCACCGGAAAGCTGCTGGATAACGGCCTGGCTGTACTGCGTGCTGGTACGGACCTGCAGCCAGCCCAAAAAGGCGCAGGCGGTCAGCAGCAGCACGGCGAAAACCAGCGTCAGGCGCCGGGAAAGCGTAAGGATTCGCATAGGGTTACTCACGTATCTGGGCGGTAAATTTGTAGCCTTTACCCCACACGGTGCGGATGAAATTCGGCTCCGCCGGGTTGTCTTCAATCTTAATGCGCAGGCGGTTGATATGGGTGTTAACGGTGTGCTCGTAGCCTTCGTGCTGGTAACCCCAAACCTGGTTGAGCAGATTCAGCCGCGAAAACACTTTGTCCGGATTACGGGCAAAGAAATAAAGCAGGTCAAACTCTCGCGGAGTTAGCTCTACCGGTAGTTGATTCAGGCGAACGTCTCTGGCCAGAGGGTCAATAGAAAGAGTGCCAAAGGTCAAAGTCCCGGCATCTATCTTAAGGTTCTGGCTCATGGCTTCCTGGCGGCGGAACAGCGCCTTCACGCGGGCCACCAGCTCAAGCATTGAAAACGGTTTCGCCAGGTAGTCGTCCGCGCCCAGCTCAAGCCCAAGCACGCGGTGCGTTTCGCTGGAGCGGGCGCTGATCATGATAATCGGCGTGTAGCGCGTCATGCTTCTGGCAAAACGGCAAATCTCGAGGCCATCGACGCCGGGCAGCATGAGATCGAGAATCAACGCATCCCAGCCGCCCTGTCTCAACTTTTCCAGCCCGACATTGCCGTCGGCGGCATGCACAATCTCAAAGCCTTCTTCCCGCAAATGCAGTTGCAAAAGCTCGGCGATATTTTCGTCGTCTTCCACGATTAAGATTTTTTTTGCCTGATTCACTTTGTCCGTCCCCACACGCCTGGCATAGCCAAAGTTTACACAACTCGCGTCGGTTAAGTTGTCACATTTAATTTAACTTTGCGTGAGGCAATGGGGAACAAATCCGGCCAATACTCGCTGCATCGAATCACGAGGAAGCCGGACGATGGAAAGCTCAACGCTGCATACCGCCCCAACGCTCATTCACCCGCTATGGCTGAGGCTTTGCCACTGGCTGAATGCGCTGGCGATACTGATTATGGTCACCAGCGGCTGGCGCATTTATAACGCCTCTCCGCTGTTTCATTTCCAGTTTGCCAACGAACTCACCCTCGGCGGCTGGCTGGGTGGCGCGCTGCAGTGGCACTTCGCCGGGATGTGGCTGTTTGCGGTCAACGGCGTGATTTACCTGCTGTGCAACCTCTTCAGCGGCCGCTTTAAGCAGAAATATTGGCCTTTATCACCTCGTGAATTCTTCCAGGATGCCCTGGCGGCGCTACGGGGGAAATTAGCCCACGCCGACCTGAGCCATTACAACATGGTGCAAAAGGCGGCCTATCTGTTTGTTATCACCGACTGTCTGCTGCTGGTTGTTTCCGGCCTGGTGGTGTGGAAGTCCGTGCAGTTTGCCCTGCTGCGAGAATTGCTTGGCGGCTACGACACGGCGAGGTTTATCCACTTTTACGCTATGTCCGCGCTGGTCGGTTTCGTGGTGATTCATCTGCTGATGGTGGCGCTGGTACCCCGCACGTTGCTCGCCATGCTCCGTGGCCGCTGAGGAAGAAACATGAGCGATAAAAACGAAATCATTAAAGAAGCGACGCAGCTGATTAATAAGCAGCTCTCGCAGGAAGGCCGCCGTCGTTTTTTAAAGCAGGGCTTAACGCTCGGCGGCGTCGCGATGCTAACCGGCTGTGATATTAGCGATAACGCCACGGTTGAAAGCTCGCTCGGCAAGATTTCACGTTTTAACGACCGAATTCAGGCCTGGCTGTTTAACGGCAGCCAGTTGGCACCGGTTTACCCGGAAAGCATGATCGACCTTAACTTCCCGTTTAACGCCTTTTACGGCGAGGACGAAGCGCCGGATATCAACGGCGACAGCTATCGCCTTGAGCTTGCCGGGCTGATTACCGACAAGCGTCCGTGGACCCTGGCACAGCTTCACCAAATGGCACAGGTGAGCCAGGTCACTCGCCACATCTGCGTTGAAGGCTGGAGCGCCATCGGCAAGTGGGGCGGCGTGCCCTTTGCCCTGTTCCTGAAAGGTATTGGCGCGGATCTGCGGGCTAAATACGTCAGCTTTAAATGTGCGGATGATTACTACACCAGCATCGATATGGCCACTGCGCTGCACCCGCAAACGCTGATTGCTTTAACCTGGGATGGCAAAGTCCTGCCGCGCAAATACGGCTACCCGATGAAACTGCGCATCCCAACCAAACTCGGCTACAAGAACCCGAAGCATATTCAGGTCATTGAAGTCACCAATCGCTACCCCGGCGGCTACTGGGAAGACCAGGGCTATAACTGGTTCGGCGGTAGTTAATTCTCTGTCTCTCACTGTGAACGTAAGGAATCAAAAAATGAAAAAGATCTACGCTGCCCTGCTGTGCTCCACCATGCTGTTCGGGATTGCCGGTGCCAACGCGGCCGACTCGATGAGCAAAGATTCTATGGCCAAAGACGGGATGGGCAAAATGACCCACACCTGTAAAGACGGCATGAACAAGGACAGCATGAAGAAAGACTGCATGTCCAAAGATGGGATGAAGAAAGACGGCATGAGCAAAGACCATATGGGCAAAGACAGCATGGCCAAAGACGGTATGGCTAAAGACAGCATGAGCAAGCAATAAGCCTTACGCTACGCCAGTCTCACCCTCTTCTGGCGTAGCGATCTTATTTCCCACCTGCCGCATCAATAAACGTACCGGTCACGTAAGAAGCCTTCTCGCTCAGCAGCCAAACAATGGCTTCTGCTATTTCTTCCGGCTGGCCGCCGCGCTGCATCGGCAATGCCGTTTTCACCCGATCAACTCGCCCCGCTTCTCCGCCGGAGGCATGCATTTCGGTATAAATAAAGCCCGGCCGCACGCCGTTCACGCGGATGCCCTGTGCGGCAACTTCAACCGCCAGCCCGGTGGTCAACGTATCGACCGCCCCTTTAGACGCTGCATAATCAACATATTCCCCAGCAGCCCCTAAACGGGCCGCGGCAGAAGAAACGTTAACAATCGCCCCGCCTTCCCCGCCGTGGCGGTATGCCATGCGTTTCACCGCTTCCCGGCAGCAGAGAAAATATCCGGTGACGTTAGTGGCCAGCACGCGGTTAATACGGTCCGCCGTCAGGTTCTCAATCGTCGATTGTTGAAACAGGATCCCGGCATTGTTCACCAGCGCGGTCACCGGCCCAAACGCGTTATCGATTTCAGCAAACATCGCCATCACCTGAAGCTCATCGGCAATATCCGCCCGCAGCGCCAGCGCTTCGCCGCCGTTGGCAATTATCGTATTTACCACTTCATCCGCAGCCTGCTTATTGCGAAGGTAGTTAACCACAACTTTATAGCCATGCCGGGCCAGCAAAAGCGAGGTGGCTTTGCCGATTCCCCGGCTGCCGCCGGTGACCAGAGCTATCTTCATGCGACTCTCCAGAAACAAGAAAGGGCACCGAAGTGCCCCTCATCAAGTTGTTAAAACTATTCGTACTCGCTCATCGGCACGCAGGAGCAGAACAGGTTACGGTCGCCGTAAACGTCATCGAGGCGCTTCACGGTTGGCCAGTATTTGTTGCCGTGGCCTGCCGGGAACACAGCCAGCTCGCGGGTGTACGGATGCGCCCACTCGGCAACGATTTCGTCCTGAGTGTGCGGCGCGTTCACCAGCGGGTTGTCTTCCAGCGTCCATTCGCCGGCTACCACGCGGTCAATTTCGCTGCGGATAGAGAGCATGGCGTCGATGAAGCGGTCCAGCTCCACTTTGCCTTCGGATTCGGTCGGCTCAACCATCAGCGTGCCCGCCACCGGGAACGACATGGTTGGCGCATGGAAGCCGAAGTCGATCAGGCGCTTGGCGATGTCCAGCTCGCTGATACCAGTTTCTTCTTTCAGCGGACGAATATCCAGAATACATTCGTGAGCCACGCGGCCGTTCGCGCCGGTGTACAGCACCGGGTAAGCGGACTTGAGGCGAGTCGCGATGTAGTTGGCGTTCAGAATCGCCACGGAGCTGGCTTTCTTCAGGCCATCCGCGCCCATCATGCGAATGTACATCCAGCTGATTGGCAGGATAGAGGCACTGCCGAACGGAGCCGCGGAAACCGCGCCCTGCTGGGTCAGCATCTCTTCAATCTGCACCACGCTGTGGCCTGGCACAAACGGAGCCAGATGCGCTTTCACGCCGATTGGGCCCATGCCCGGGCCGCCACCGCCGTGTGGAATACAGAAGGTTTTGTGCAGGTTGAGGTGCGAAACATCTGCGCCAATGTAGCCCGGCGTGGTGATCCCGACCTGGGCATTCATGTTCGCCCCGTCCAGGTACACCTGGCCGCCGAACTGGTGAACAATCTGGCAAACTTCGCGAATGGTTTCTTCATACACGCCGTGGGTCGACGGGTAGGTCACCATGATGCAGGAGAGCGCTTCGCCAGCCTGTTCGGCTTTAGCACGCAGATCCTGCAGATCGATGTTGCCTTGTTTATCACAGGCCACGACGATCACTTCCATGCCCGCCATCTGCGCGGAGGCCGGGTTGGTACCGTGCGCGGAGCTTGGGATCAGGCAGATATTACGACTGCCTTCGTTGCGGCTTTCGTGGTAGCGGCGGATAGCCAGCAGGCCTGCATATTCGCCCTGCGCGCCGGAGTTCGGCTGCATGCAAAGCGCATCGTAACCGGTCAGTTTCACCAGCCAGTCGGACAGCTGGGCGATCATCTGGTGATAACCTTCAGCCTGGTTTGCCGGGCAGAACGGATGCAGTTCAGCAAATTCCGGCCAGGTGATCGGGATCATTTCGGCGGCGGCGTTCAGCTTCATGGTGCAGGAGCCGAGCGGGATCATCGCCTGGTTGAGCGCCAGGTCTTTGCGCTCAAGAGAGTGCATGTAGCGCATCATCTCGGTTTCGCTGTGATAACGGTTAAAGACCGGGTGAGTCAGAATTTCGTCGTCGCGCAGCATCGGTGCCGGAATGGATTGGCTGTCGTTGGCAACGTCGCGATCCAGCTTGTCGATGTCCAGGCCGTGAGCATCGCCCAGCAGCACGTCGAACAGGGCCACAACGTCTTCACGGGTGGTGGCTTCATCAAGGGTGATGCCCACCGCGTTCAGGATGTCGCTGCGCAGGTTGATTTCACGCGCTTCGGCACGCGCCAGCACGGCGGCTTTATCGGCAACTTCAACACAAAGGGTGTCGAACCAGTGCTTGTGGCGCAGGACCAGGCCTTTCTGCTGCAGGCCAGCGGCCAGAATGTCGGTCAGGCGGTGAATGCGGCCTGCAATGCGCTTCAGCCCGGCCGGGCCGTGGAAGACCGCATACAGGCTGGCAATGTTCGCCAGCAGAACCTGAGAAGTACAGATGTTGGAGTTCGCTTTCTCGCGGCGGATGTGCTGCTCGCGGGTTTGCATCGCCATGCGCAGCGCGGTGCGGCCGGCGGCATCGCGGGAGACGCCGATAATACGGCCAGGCATGGAACGCTTAAATTCGTCACGTGCACCGAAAAACGCCGCGTGCGGGCCGCCGTAACCCATCGGTACGCCGAAGCGCTGCGCGGAGCCAAACACGATGTCCGCGCCCTGTTTGCCCGGTGCGGTCAGCATGACCAGCGACATAAAGTCTGCGGCAACGCTCACCACCACTTTGCGCTGTTTCAGCTCGGCAATCAGCGCGGTGTAATCATGCACTTCACCGGTAGTGCCAACCTGCTGCAGGAGCACGCCAAACACGTCCTGGTGATCCAGCACTTTCGCTGCGTCATCAACAATGACGTCAAAACCGAAGGTTTCCGCGCGGGTACGCACAACGTCCAGCGTTTGTGGATGAACGTCGGACGCCACAAAGAAGCGGTTAGCGTTTTTCAGCTTGCTGACGCGTTTGGCCATCGCCATAGCTTCTGCCGCCGCGGTGGCTTCATCAAGCAGCGAAGCAGAAGCGATGTCCATGCCGGTCAGGTCAAGCGTGACCTGCTGGAAGTTCAGCAACGCTTCAAGACGGCCCTGGGAAACTTCCGGCTGATAAGGCGTGTAGGCGGTGTACCAGCCCGGGTTTTCCAGCATGTTACGCAGAATCACCGGCGGCGTTTGTACCGCGGTGTAACCCATGCCAATGTAAGTTTTGAAGCGTTTATTGCGGCTGGCGATGGCTTTTAATTCAGCCAGCGCGGCAAATTCGGTCGCAGCGGCGCCAATCTGAGGCGGCTCGGCAAGCTGAATGTCCTGCGGAACGATGCTGGCGATCAGGTCGTTGAGCGTCTTCGCCCCGACGGTGTCCAGCATTTCTTGCTGCTGCTGCGCGTTCGGGCCAATGTGACGGTCGATAAACGCTTCGTGATTCTCTAACTGACGTAAAGACTGGGTCATGAGCGGTGATTCCTGAAATGTTTTCCCCTCTCGCCGGGGAGAGGGGTTTAAAAATTACTCGTCTTCTAACAGCGCTTCATAGGCAGAAGCATCCAGCAGCGCGGCAACCTGTGCTTCGTCGCTGGCTTTAATTTTGAAGATCCAGCCTTCTCCGTAAGGCTCGCTGTTGACAAGCTCCGGGCTGTCGCTCAGCGCGTCGTTAACCGCGACGATTTCACCGCTGATTGGGGCGTAGATGTCAGAAGCCGCTTTCACGGATTCGGCAACGGCACAATCATCGCCGGCAGAAACGGTGGCACCCACTTCAGGCAGGTCCACAAACACCATGTCGCCCAGCAGTTCCTGCGCGTGTTCGGTGATGCCCACGGTGTAGCTGCCGTCAGCTTCTTTACGCAGCCATTCGTGCTCTTTGCTGTATTTCAGTTCGTTCGGCACATTGCTCATTGTTTTCTCCTGATACCTGATTTCAAAATTTAAAGCGCAACCGGCTTACCGGCGCGAACAAAAATAGGTTTGGTGACTTTGACCGGCATTTCGCGGTTGCGGATCTGCACAATCGCCGTTTCACCGATGCCGGCCGGTACGCGGGCCAGCGCAATGCTATAACCGAGCGTAGGCGAGAAGGTGCCGCTGGTAATAGCACCTTCGTGAGTATTACCCTGCGCGTCGATAAACCGTACCGGCAGCTCATTACGTAATACGCCTTTTTCGGTCATGATCAAGCCAACCAGCTGCTCAGTGCCGCTGGCGCGCTGCGCTTCCAGCGCTTCACGGCCGATGAAATCACGATCTTCCGGCTGCCAGGCGATAGTCCAGCCCATATTGGCAGCCAGCGGAGAAACACCTTCGTCCATGTCCTGGCCGTAGAGGTTCATACCCGCTTCCAGGCGCAGCGTGTCGCGAGCGCCCAGCCCGCAAGGCTTAACGCCGGCTTCAACCAGCTGCGCCCAGAACTCTGCGGCCTTTTCGTTAGGCATCGCAATTTCATAGCCCGCTTCGCCGGTGTAGCCGGTCGTGGCGATGAACAAATCGCCGGACTGCACGCCAAAGAACGGCTTCATGCCTTCAACGGCTTTACGTTGTTCTTCGCTAAACAGCGTGGCGGCTTTGGCCTTCGCGTTCGGGCCCTGAACGGCAATCAGCGACAGGTCATCGCGCACGGTAACGGACACGCCATACGTCTCAGCATGTTGGTTAATCCAGGCAAGGTCTTTTTCACGGGTGGCGGAGTTAACCACGAGGCGGAAGCTGTCTTCGGTGAAGAAGTAGATAATCAGGTCATCAATTACGCCGCCGGAAGCATTGAGCATGGCGGTGTAAAGCGCTTTGCCTGGCTGAGTCAGTTTGGCGACGTCATTGGCGACCAAATAACGCAGGAATTCGCGAGTACGGCTGCCCTGCAGGTCGACGATGGTCATGTGGGAAACGTCGAACATACCGGCGTCGGTGCGTACCGCGTGGTGTTCATCAATTTGCGAGCCGTAGTGCAGCGGCATCATCCAGCCGTGGAAATCAACCATGCGGGCGCCACAAAGCGTGTGCTGTTCAAATAAGGGGGTCTGTTGAGTCATCTTTTCCTCTTTAACCATCTGGTTGCAAAGCGGATTTGGCTTTGCCAACCGTCAGACGAAACCCGGCACCGCCACCGCTCCACGATAGCGACGCAAACGTTACCTTTGGCCTGAACTTACCACTGAACGGGGGCGTAAACCATAAGCGAAAAACGGTCATTGCATTAGCTTATGACCAAAATGGGAGAGGAAGTGTGCAGAGTAATTCACTGAAAAAATGCGATACACCCCACATTAACAGCAGGTATTTAATGTCGAATTTAGCACTAGCTAACATTTACGACCATTTCAGAAACAAATTAACTACATCGCTAAAATTGTAAGATTAGAAAATGTAATCCGAGATTTGTCCTGAGATTAGAATATTTCAAACGAGGGCGAAGGTGCCCTTCCCGGTCATCGGGAAGGGAAATGTGACGGGGTTATCACTTAGAGATTCAACGTAGCCACGACGGCAGATCTTGCAGCCCCATCGCCTGACGAATTAGCTGAGGCTTCACACCCGGCAGCGTGTCGGCAAGCTTCAGGCCAATGTCTCTGAAAAGCTTTTTAGCCGGGTTGCTGCCGGCAAACAGGTCGCGGAACCCTTGCATACTGGCAAGCATCACCGCCGCACTGTGCTTGCGGCTGCGCTCATAGCGACGCAGATAGAGATGCTGCCCAAAGTCTTTACCTTCACGATGCAGGCGGCGAATTTCAGCAATTAATTCTGCGGCATCCATAAAGCCCAGGTTGACGCCCTGCCCGGCCAGCGGATGAATGGTATGGGCGGCATCGCCCACCAGCGCCAGGCGGTGACCGGCAAAGCTGCGGGCGTAGCGACCCGTCAGCGGGAAGACGCGGCGCTCGCTTTCCACGGTACACAGGCCGAGGCGCATATTAAAGGCTACGGAAAGCGCCTGATTAAAGGCTTCATCGTCCACCTGCTGCATACGCGCCGCTTCTTCCGGCGGCAGTGACCAGACAATAGAGCACAGATGCGGGTCCGAGAGCGGCAGAAACGCCAGAATACCTTCTCCGTGAAACGCCTGCCTGGCGACGGCCTGATGTGGCTCGGCGGTACGAATCGTCGCCACCAGCGCATGGTGATTGTAGTCCCAGAAGGTCAGCGGAATGTCCGCTTTATCGCGCAGCCAGGAGTTGGCGCCATCAGCGCCGACGACCAGCCGTGCGGTCAACATCGCGCCGTCTTTGAGGGTCAGAAACGCGTCGTTTTCCCCCCAGGCAACCTGGTTAATTTCCGCCGGTGCCATCAGGGTGATATCGCTGCATTGCTCCGCTCGCTGCCAAAGCGCCCGGTGGATCACCGAGTTTTCGATGATGTGCCCCAGATGGCTGAAACCAAAGCTCTTGTCATCAAAGGCGATTTGCCCGAAGCTGTCTCGCTCCCAGACTTCCATCCCGTGATAGCAGCTGGCCCGCTCGCTAATTTTTGGCCACACGCCAAGATGCGTCAGCAGTTTTTCACTGGCCGCATTGATCGCCGAAACACGCAGTTCAGGCGCGGCATCAGGCGCAAGCGGCTGAGGAAGGTGACTTTCAATGACCGCAACGCGCAGGCCGCTGCCCTGGAGCCCACAGGCTACCGCCAGCCCCACCATGCCGCCGCCGACAATCGCCACATCTACGCTTTGCAAATTGACTCTCCTTTAACGCGCGACCCAACCCAGGGTGCGCTGAGCCAGCACGTCTCGTGCCGGGGTAAAATGTTCCATCGCCATCAGGCCAAGGTTACGGCCCGCCACCAGCGGTGCCCAACGGTTGGCAAACAGCTGAACCAACCCGTCAGTGACGCCGATAGTTGCCGCTTTATCTGCGGCCCGGCGCTGCTGATAAGCAGCCAGCACCGGGAAACTGCCGACATCTGTACCTGTGGCATGCGCCTCTGCCAGCCCTTCAGCCAAAGACATAACGTCGCGCAAGCCAAGATTGAACCCCTGTCCGGCTATCGGATGCAGCGTTTGCGCGGCATTACCGACCAGCGCCAGGCGATGGGATACGGTCTGCGAAGCCTGCTGCAGCGCCAGCGGATAGTGATGTCGAATACCTGCATGGGTAATTCGCCCCAGCCGCCAGCCAAAGGCTCGCTGAAGCTGTTGGCAAAACTCGGCTTCACTCCAGCTTTCAACTTCCTCACGGGCGTCCAGCGCGTGGCACCAGACCAGCGAGCAGCGCCCGTCGGACATCGGCAACATGGCAATCGGCCCGTGCCCGGTAAAACGCTCAAACGCCCGGCCATGATGGGGCTCGGAGGTGGTGACGTTGGCAATCACGGCGAT
Source organism: Cedecea sp. (assembly GCF_036500665.1). Lineage (NCBI taxonomy): Bacteria > Pseudomonadati > Pseudomonadota > Gammaproteobacteria > Enterobacterales > Enterobacteriaceae > Cedecea > Cedecea sp. The sequence goes on along the minus strand of NZ_DASYBS010000029.1, from coordinate 55,462 downwards.
TTGCTGGTAGCTCTGCGGCTGCCAGGTAACGCCGCACTGCGCGGCAAGCTTAGAGCTAGTGCCATCCGCCGCGACCAGCACGTTACCCTGCAGCTCGACGCCGTTATCCAGCACAACGTTTACGCGATGTTCATTCCGGGAGAAAGACGCCACACGCTGCGGACAGTGCAGCGTTACGCCCGGCGCCTTACGCAGCAGGCCAAACAGGCGCAGCCCGATGTCATGCAGCTCCACCACATGCCCGAGCGCATCAATCTTATAATCTTCAGCTTCGAGCGTGACAAACCCAGCGTGGCCCCGATCGCTAACGTGCACGGTTTTAATCGCCGTTGCACAGTCGGCAATAGCAGGCCAGATACCAATGCGGTCAAGCTGTTGGCAGGTGCCTTTTGCTAACGCAATTGCGCGAGCATCAAACCCCGGATGCGCGGTGGAATCAGGCGCTACGGCTTCAATCAGGCTAACCGGCAGCTTACCGCGAGTGAGCGTTGAGATAGCCAGCGCCAGCGTTGCCCCCGCCATCCCGCCGCCAACAATGATTACGCTCATTGCTGACGCGCCGCAGCCATCAGCGCTTCAATATCGTCTGCGGATTTCACCACGCTGGCGGTCAGATTTTCATTGCCATCGTTGGTGATAACGATGTCGTCCTCAATGCGGATGCCAATGCCACGGTACTGCGCGGGCACGTCCGCATCCGGCGCGATATAAAGCCCCGGCTCAACGGTTATGACCATACCCGGCTCCAGCACACGCGACTTGTCCGGGCCATAGAAACCAACGTCGTGAACGTCCAACCCCAGCCAGTGGCTCAGGCCATGCATGAAGAAGGCACGGTGGGCGTTATTGGCTATCAGATGATCGACCTCGCCTTTCAGAATGCCGAGTTTCACCAGCCCCTTAACCATGATGCGTACGACTTCCGCCGTGACTTCCTGCATGGAGGTGCCTGGGCGGTAGAGTTTTAGCGAGGTTTCGAGGGACTCCAGGACGATGTCGTAAATCTCACGCTGGGCCGGGCTGAATTTCCCGTTCACCGGGAAGGTACGCGTGATGTCTCCGGCATAGCTTTGGTATTCACACCCGGCGTCAATCAGCACCAGATCGCCGTCGCGCAGCTCACTTTCGTTTTCGGTGTAATGCAGAATACAACCGTTTTCACCGCCGCCGACGATGGTGGTGTACGAAGGATAACGCGCACCGTGACGAGTAAATTCGTGATGAATTTCACCTTCGAGCTGATATTCAAACATTCCCGGGCGGCAGGCCTGCATGGCACGAGTATGCGCCAGCGCGGTGATTTCCCCGGCGCGGCGCATAACTGCAATTTCCTCTTCTGATTTGAAGAGGCGCAGTTCGTGCACCGTCGGGCGCCAGTCCGTCAGCGTTGCTGGCGCGGCCAGGTTTTGACGCGAACCACGGCGCAGCTTGTCCAGCGCGGCAAAAACGATGCTATCCGCGTATTCGTACTCGCCCTGAGCGTGGTAAACCACATCCAGACCGTTTAACAGGAGGTGTAGCTGTTCGCCGATTTCCGTAAAAGCCAGTGCACGGTCCACGCCCAGTTTCTGTGGCGCAGCCTCCTGGCCCAGTCGACGACCAGACCAGATCTCAGCGCTCTTATCCCGCACGCGGTTAAACAGCACACTGTGATTATGCGAGGTATCGCTTTTAATGAGCACCAGCACCGCTTCCGACTCATTGAAGCCGGTAAAGTACCAAAAATCGCTACTCTGTCGATAAGCGTATTCGCTGTCCGCATTGCGGATAACTTCGGGGGCCGCAAAAATAAGCGCAGCGCTGCCCGGCACCATCTTAGCCAGTAGCGCCTGACGGCGACGGAGAAATGCCTGCTGATTCATCACACCTCCTGACATTTTTATCGTTAGTGGAGCGTTGGCTTGCGTACCTCGGGAGCCGTCGGCACCGCGCGAGTAAAGGTGTCGTGGCACAGCAAAGCGGCAACGCGCACATACTCGATAATTTCTTCCAGCGACATCTCCAGCTCTTCCTGGTCTTCATCTTCGTCATAACCCAGTTGGGCGATGTTACGCAGATCGTCAATCGCTTCACCGGTTTCACCGGTGACTTTATCCAGTTTACTCTGCGTGACACCCAGCCCCAGCAGGAAATGGTTTACCCAACCAGAGAGCGCGTCGGCGCGATCAAAGACCGAAACATCGTCACCTTCCGGTAAATAGAGCTGGAATAAAAAGCCTTCGTCTTCCAGCGCATCCCCCGTCGCACCGTGCATCTGGCGCAGCGTATCGGCAAGGTTCTGGCTAAAAGCCAGGCCTTCGTTGGTCAGGTCGTGCAGCAGCGTTTGCCAACTGCTGTCTTTGTTACCACCGCACAGCATGCCGCTGATTAAGCCGTGCATTTCTGCAGGCGTCAGACCCACACCCTGTTGGTTCAAAAGTTGGCCTACTGCATCGTAGCCAGGCATTGCGTTCTGTATAGACATGCGCATTCGTCATCGTTGGCAGGAATAGTGTGTGTTATGCTACCACCAGGACCCCCGCAGATACCAGAAAAGGGCTTGTATCTTGATATCGGGATGGCTATAGTGGCGCCCCTTCCGTTACCTGGACCGGTAGCGTTAAGGCAGGCGAGTAAACAGCAGGAAGGTGGCATGTCTGCACAACCAGTCGATATTCAAATTTTCGGTCGTTCATTGCGCGTGAATTGTCCGCCTGAACAACAGGATGCGCTGAATCAGGCTGCGGAAGAGCTGAATCAGCGGTTGCAAGATTTAAAAGTTCGCACTAGAGTCACAAATACCGAGCAGTTGGTATTCATCGCAGCACTGAACATTTGCTACGAACTGGCTCAGGAAAAGTCGAAAACCCGTGACTACGCCGCCAATATGGAAGAGCGTATTCGGATGCTACAGCAGACCATTGAGCAAGCCTTGCTTGAACAGGGTCGCGTTGCAGACCGACCGGGGACAAAGTTTGAATAACACTTCGCAGTTGACTATGGTAGAGTAACTTCGAAGACAAAATTTCTCTGAGATGTTTGCAAGCGGGCCAGTCCCCTGAGCCGATATTTCATACCACAAGAGTGTGGCGCTCCGCGGTCGGTGAGCATGCTCGGTCCGTCCGAGAAGCCTTAAGACCATGACGACACACTCACCTTGAACCAAGGGTTCAAGGGTTACAGCCTGCGGCGGCATCTCGGAGATTCCCTCTTTACTACCCGGCCATCATGACGCATACCCCGTTAGTTTCAACGCTTCGTCAGGACATTCGCCAGACCATCCGGCAACGACGCCGGTCGCTCACTCCCGCTGAACAAGAAATCTTTGCCGTACAGGCAGCTGAACGCATGCTGGCGTTTGAGCCGGTTATTCACGCGCAAACCGTAGCACTCTTTCTTTCCTTCGACGGCGAGCTCAATACCACGCCGCTGATTAAGGCATTGTGGCAGGCGGGAAAAGAGGTTTATCTTCCGGTTCTTCACCCTTTTAGCACCGGCAACCTGCTGTTTTTGCGCTATACGCCGCAGAGTAACCTGGTGACGAATCGCCTGAAAATTCTTGAACCTAAGCTGGACGTTCGCGACGTGTTGCCGCTGAATAAGCTGGATGTACTGATCGCGCCGCTGGTTGCCTTTGATGCAAACGGGCAACGTTTGGGGATGGGTGGCGGGTTCTACGACAGAACGCTACAGCACTGGCAGCAGCACGGCCTTTACCCCGTTGGCCTGGCGCATGATTGCCAGCAGGTAGATATATTGCCGGTTGAACAGTGGGATATTCCCTTACCTGCTGTGGTCACGCCGTCGCGCCTCTGGCAGTGGTAGTGCCCCTTCCCCCTCAGAGGAAGAGGCAACCGGGTCTATCAGTACAGCAGGCGGGCGCGGATGGTGCCCGGAATTGCTTTCATTGATTTCAGCGCTTTCTCCGCAACGTCTTCCGACGCATCAATATCAATAACCACGTAACCCATGTGCGGCGTAGTCTGCAGGAACTGGGCGGCAATGTTGATACCCTGTTCGGCAAAGATCTGGTTAAGCGCGGTTAGGATCCCCGGGCGGTTCTCATGAATATGCAGCAGACGGCTGGTCGTTCCACCGTGCAGCGGTAGAGAAACTTCAGGGAAGTTAACCGCGGACAGCGTAGAGCCGTTGTCAGAGTACTTCGCCAGCTTGCCCGCCACTTCCAGACCGATGTTTTCCTGTGCTTCCTGAGTTGAACCACCGATGTGTGGCGTCAGGATCACGTTGTCAAACTCACACAGCGGCGAGTTAAACGGATCGCTGTTAGTGGCCGGTTCGGTCGGGAATACGTCAATTGCTGCACCGGACAGATGTTTGCTGGAAAGCGCGCCGCACAGAGCAGGAATATCCACCACCGTGCCGCGAGAGGCGTTGATCAGCAGCGAACCCGGCTTCATCAGGGCCAGTTCGTTAGCGCCAATCATGTTCTTCGTTGAGGCGTTTTCCGGCACGTGCAGGCTAACAACATCGCTCATATTCAGCAGGTCGGAGAGATGCTGAACCTGGGTTGCATTGCCGAGCGGTAGCTTGTTTTCGATGTCGTAGAAGAAGACGTGCATCCCCAGTGATTCGGCCAGAATCCCCAGCTGCGTGCCGATATGGCCGTAACCGATAATGCCCAGCTTTTTACCACGAGCCTCGTAAGAACCCACGGCCAGCTTGTTCCACACGCCGCGGTGCGCTTTGGCGTTAGCCTCCGGAATACCCCGCAGCAGCAGCAGCAGTTCACCAATCACCAGCTCAGCAACGGAACGGGTGTTAGAGAACGGGGCGTTGAACACCGGGATCCCACGCTTCGCGGCGGCATCCAGGTCAACCTGGTTTGTGCCAATGCAGAAACAGCCAACCGCCACCAGCTTCTCGGCTGCGGCAAAGATCTCTTCGGTCAAATGGGTGCGGGAACGCAGGCCAATGAAGTGAGCATCACGGATCGACTCTTTGAGCGCTTCGGAATCCAGCGCGCCTTTATGGAATTCAATGTTGGTGTATCCCGCCGCGCGAAGATTATCCACCGCTTTTTGGTGTACGCCTTCGACAAGCAGGAATTTAATTCTGTCTTTATCCAGTGATACTTTTGCCATTTCCCCGACCCTATTTCAGTGCTGTTGTGTGCGTTTCTGGGCGGTGATGCGCCACCGCCTATAAGTTACCCTTCTGTCAAAATATCAAAATCTACGTTTGGGGCAATATGAACGATTGCGTCGCCGTCTCGTCAGGAGGGAATAAGACGGCAGGTGTCAGAATAAAATGCTGGGAGGGAGGAATAACCAGGAATGAATCATAGGACTGTTACAAAAATGTGATATATGTCACCAAATATGCCGTTAAAATAATTTGTCATTTTTTATACGGATTTTTGGGGCGCGGAATGCGCCCCGGTCAGATCATTTCACGATGGTTTTCACACCATCTGTAGTACCGATCAGCGCCACGTCAGCCCCGCGGTTCGCAAACAGACCAACGGTCACTACGCCTGGAATACCGTTGATGGTATTTTCCAGCTTAATCGGCTCCATGATGCTCAGGCCATGCACATCAAGGATAATGTTGCCGTTATCCGTTACCACGCCCTGGCGATATTCCGGGCGGCCGCCCAGCTTCACCAGCTCACGCGCTACGGCGCTGCGCGCCATCGGGATAACCTCAACCGGCAGCGGGAAGTTACCAAGAATATCGACCTGCTTGGACGAGTCCGCGATGCAAACAAACGTCTCTGCAACGGAGGCGATAATTTTCTCACGGGTCAGCGCGGCACCACCGCCTTTGATCATCTGCATCTGGTTGTTAATCTCATCGGCACCGTCAACATAAACGCCTAATGAGTCCACCTCGTTGAGATCGAAAACGGTAATCCCAAGGCTTTTCAGTTTCGCGGTAGAGGCATCAGAGCTGGACACCGCGCCTTCAATCTGGTGCTTAATCGTCCCCAGAGCATCAATGAAGTGTGCGGCGGTTGAGCCGGTGCCTACGCCCACAATGGTGCCCGGCTGCACGTACTGGAGTGCTGCCCATCCGACTGCTTTTTTCAGTTCATCCTGCGTCATAATTTTATGCCTGTGATGTGGAAACTGACGCGCATTATAGAGCATGCGTCGGAAAAATGTCCCCGGGATTGCGGCAATGCCGACGTCATCACGTTCGAACGTAATGGATGTTTGCCGATTTGGTCTGAATCAACGGCAAATTTATGTCATAGTGACTGCACGACGAAACAGGGAGCAAATGAACAACAATGAAACGCCCGGACTACAGAACGCTGCAGGCGCTTGATGCGGTAATTCGTGAACGAGGATTTGAGCGCGCGGCGCAGAAGCTGTGCATTACTCAGTCGGCGGTATCACAACGTATTAAGCAACTGGAAACGATGTTCGGCCAGCCATTGTTGGTGCGTACCGTCCCGCCTCGTCCCACCGAACAGGGCCAAAAGCTGCTGGCGCTTTTACGCCAGGTCGAGCTGCTGGAAGAAGAGTGGCTGGGCGACGAGCAAACCGGCTCCACGCCGCTGCTGCTGTCTCTGGCCGTCAACGCCGATAGCCTGGCAACGTGGCTGCTGCCTGCCCTGGCTCCGGTGTTAGCCGACTCCCCTATTCGCCTGAACCTTCAGGTTGAAGATGAAACCCGGACCCAGGAACGCCTCCGTCGCGGCGAAGTGGTCGGCGCGGTTTCCATTCAGCCTCAGCCGCTCCCGAGCTGTCTGGTTGATCGCCTGGGAGCGCTGGACTACCTGTTCGTTGGGTCGAAAGATTTTGCCGAGCGCTATTTCCCGAACGGCGTCACGCGTTCGGCGCTGCTGAAAGCGCCGGCAGTCGCCTTTGACCATCTCGATGACATGCATCAGGCGTTTTTACAGCAGAACTTCGACCTGTCGCCGGGTAGCGTGCCGTGCCATATCGTTAACTCTTCGGAAGCTTTCGTGCAGCTGGCTCGCCAGGGCACAACCTGCTGTATGATCCCTCACCTGCAAATCGAGCGAGAACTGAAGAGCGGGGAATTGATCGACCTGACGCCGGGCCTGCTGCAGCGCCGCATGCTTTACTGGCACCGCTTTGCGCCGGAAAGCCGCATGATGCGCAACGTGACGGATGCCTTACTGGATTATGGACACAAAGTGTTGAGGCAGGATACGGAGTAACGCTTTTCCTTACCCCTCGCCAACGAGCTGCGAGGGGTAGGGGTAGGTGAAGTCAAATCTTACTGAGCGGGAGCCGCCGGAGCCTGTGCGCCCTGCAGCTCAAACACCACATCAACCTGATCGTCAAACTGGATAGTTTGCTGATCGTAGGTATCCTGGGCGGAAACCGGTGCAGCCGCATCCGCTTTCATCATGCGTACCATTGGCGCTGGCTGGTAGTTAGAAACGTGGTAACGCACGCTGTATACCGACCCCAGCTTGCTGTTAAAGCCTTCGGCCAGCAGCTTCGCCTGACGAGTGGCGTCGTTAATCGCCTCTTTACGAGCTTTGTCCTTGTACTCTTCAGGATGCGCAACGCCCAACGACACGGAGCGAATTTCGTTCAGACCGGATTTCAGCGCGCCATCCAGCAATTCATTCATTTTATCCAGCTGACGCAGGGTGACTTCTACCTGGCGTACCGCGCGGTAACCCTTCAGCTGGGTTTTCCCGTCTTTCAGGTAGTCATATTCTGGCTGTGTACGCAGGTTGGCAGCATTGATATCTTTCTTCTCGATGCCATTTTTCTGCAGGAAAGTCAGGTATTGCGCAACGCGATCGTCAGCCTGTTTTTTGGCGGAAGCCGCGTCCTTAGCTGATACATTCACTTCAATGGCAAGCGTGGCAATATCAGGAACTGCATCGACGCTGGCTGTCCCGGAGGTGACCACGTGCGGTCCGTTTGGCAACTCGCCTGCCTGAACCGAAACAGAACCTAATCCCATTAACGCGGCTAATGCTAAAATTTTAAACTTCACTGTAACTCCTCCGTACTACGTTCCACTGTGATTACGTCGGAAAATAAACTTCCGGCGTCTGCCAGCAAGCTTAGCCTGTAATAGTAACTTGTCTATCAGATTATGGCGAATTAACGCACGAGGGCCGCGATATGCTGCATGCCGTCCCACGCCAGCTGAGCGGCGATAAACCACATCACCACGCCGACCACACCATTGATAATACGCTGGGCTTTCGCCGTGCGCAGAAGCGGAGCAAGCCAGGCGGCAAGAATCGCCAGGCCGTAAAACCAAAGAATGGAGGCGCTAATGGTACCCAAAGCAAACCAGCGCTTTGGTTCATCAGCCAGCTGGCCCCCCAGACTGCCAAGCACCACAAAAGTATCCAGATAAACGTGTGGGTTGAGCCAGGTCACCGCCAGCATAGTGACGACGATTTTCCAGCGCCCCTGCTTTAACACTTCCGCCGACGCAAGCTCAAGATTGCTGCTCATCGCCGTACGCAATGCGCCCCAACCGTACCACAGTAAAAAAGCCACTCCGCCCCAGGTGACCAGCGCCAGCAGCCAGGGAGACTGCATCAGGATCGCACTACCGCCAAAGATACCGCCACAAATCAGAATGATGTCACTCAACGCACACAGCGAGGCTATCATCAAATGATACTGGCGGCGGATCCCCTGGTTCAGCACAAAAGCATTTTGCGGCCCCAGCGGCAAAATCAGTGCTGCCCCTAATGCAATACCCTGAAAATAAAAAGATAACACGGTCTGTACCCTTCAAATATTCATCGTTGTGCGTGAGTGTAATGCGCAAAAATTATTAGAGGAAATTGATAATTTTAATAACCAATAAGAAAAACTAATTATGAAAGGTAAAAGAAAGGCCGACAAAAGCCGGCCCGGAGGATTACGCGTTTTCAGTATCTTTAATTTTGCGAACGTGAACGTCCATCTGCGGGTAAGGAATACCGATGCCGTTGGCATCCAGCCCCTTCTTAATCTGCTCGAGAACGTCCCAGTAAACATTTTGCAGGTCGCCACTCTTGCTCCAGGCGCGCACAATAAAGTTTACGGAAGAAGGCCCCAGTTCGTTAACACGCACGATGATATCGCGATCTTTAAGCACACGCTCGTCACGGCTAACGATGTCGGTGAGGATCTGCTTAACCTGGTCAATGTCCGCGTCGTAGGAGACGCCAATAATAAATTCATTACGACGTACCGGCTCACGTGAGAAGTTAATGATGTTACCAGCAATAATTTTACCGTTCGGCACGACCACGATTTTGCCGTCCACGGTGCGCATCGTCGTCGAGAAAATTTGTACATTGAGCACGGTACCGGCAATTCCGCCCAGATCAACATATTCACCGGTCCGGAACGGACGGAAGGTCACCAGCAGCACGCCTGCCGCAAGGTTGGACAGAGACCCCTGCAACGCCAGACCCACGGCCAAACCGGCAGCACCCAGTACCGCGATAACAGATGCGGTCTGCACCCCGACCCGGCTCAAGGCAGCAATCAGCGTGAAGGCGATAATGCCATAGCGCACGAGCGCAGAGAGGAAGTCGGCTACGGTACTGTCGATACCACGGGCCAGCATAAGGCGGTTAACCGTGCCGGAGATCAGTCGAGCTACGATCATCCCGACAATAAGAATGGCAACTGCGGCGACGATGTTAACCACGTAACTCAACAGGAGTTCCTGGTTTCGCACCAGCCAGCCTCCGGCATTATGAATACTGTCTACTACGTTGAGATCTTCCATTTACTGTTCCTTGTCAGATAGATGCCCACAGGGCCAAATCTCTATGCCCTGAAAGAGGAGTTTAACTGCAAAGGGTAAACAAAAACCTGTGCTTTTGCCAAATAGATCACAAAATCGAGATCGTTTAGTAACAAAAAAGCCCGCACAAGGCGGGCTCAGTCTTGAACAAAAAAGCTCAAATTACAGAACGTCTACCGCGTTCAGCTCTTTGAATGCCTGCTCCAGGCGAACGATCATGGAGCTCTGTGCTGCACGCAGCCAGACGCGTGGATCGTAGTATTTTTTGTTCGGCTGGTCAGCGCCTTTCGGGTTGCCCAGCTGACCCTGCAGGTAAGCTTCGTTTTCTTTGTAGTAGTTCAGAATACCTTCCCAGGTCGCCCATTGGGTGTCGGTATCGATGTTCATTTTGATAACACCGTAGCTTACAGAGTCTTTGATTTCCTGAGCGGAAGAACCGGAACCGCCGTGGAAGACGAAGTTCAGGCTGTTGTGCGGCAGGTTGTGTTTCTTAGAAACATATTCCTGAGAGTCGCGCAGGATGGTTGGAGTCAGAACCACGTTACCTGGTTTGTACACGCCGTGCACGTTACCGAAGGACGCCGCGATGGTGAAGCGTGGGCTGATTTTGCTCAGCTCGGTGTAAGCGTAATCAACGTCTTCTGGCTGGGTGTACAGAGCAGAAGCGTCCATGTGGCTGTTGTCCACGCCATCTTCTTCGCCGCCGGTGCAGCCCAGTTCGATTTCCAGGGTCATGCCCAGTTTGGACATACGCGCCAGGTATTTAGAGCTGATTTCGATGTTTTCTTCCAGAGACTCTTCGGACAGGTCAATCATGTGGGAAGAGAACAGTGGTTTACCGGTAGCGGCAAAGTGTTTTTCACCCGCATCCAGCAGGCCATCGATCCACGGCAGCAGTTTCTTAGCGCAGTGGTCAGTGTGCAGGATAACCGGCACGCCGTAGTGTTCAGCCATCTGGTGAACGTGGTGTGCGCCAGAGATTGCGCCCAGGATAGCAGCACCCTGTGGAACATCAGTTTTCACGCCTTTACCAGCGATGAAAGCAGCACCGCCGTTGGAGAACTGAACGATAACCGGAGATTTAACTTTCGCAGCGGTTTCCAGTACGGCGTTAATAGAGTCGGTACCGACGCAGTTAACGGCAGGCAGAGCAAAGTTGTTCTCTTTTGCTACCTGGAAGATTTTCTGTACGTCGTCGCCAGTTACAACACCTGGTTTTACGAAATCAAAAATTTTAGACATGTTGATGTGTCCTGTAGGCCTTGGAAAAATCGAATTACCGTCCTGAGACTTGCCGGGCGGCAATAAATCAACGGGCAGGATACCCTGCCCGTAGGAATTACTTCTTAGCGCGCTCTTCAAGCATGGCGACTGCTGGCAGTACTTTGCCTTCCACGAACTCGAGGAATGCGCCGCCGCCGGTGGAGATGTAGGAAATTTTGTCTGCGATACCGAACAGATCGATAGCCGCCAGAGTGTCACCGCCGCCTGCGATGGAGAAGGCTTCGCTGTCGGCAATAGCGCGAGCAACGATTTCGGTCCCTTTACGGAAGTTAGGGAATTCGAACACGCCCACCGGGCCGTTCCACAGAATGGTTTTCGCGTTTTTCAGGATTTCAGCCAGTTTCTCAGCGGAAACGTCGCCCATATCCAGAATCTGCTCTTCGTCTTTGATGTCGTTAACGGACTTCAGGGTTGCGGTCGCAGTTTCGGAGAACTCGGTGGCAACACGAACGTCGGTTGGTACCGGGATATCGCAACGGGTCAGCAGTTCTTTAGCGGTATCAACCAGGTCTGCTTCGTACAGGGATTTACCCACGTTGTGGCCCTGGGCGGCAACGAAGGTGTTCGCGATGCCGCCGCCAACGATCAGCTGGTCAGCGATTTTGGACAGGGAGTCCAGCACGGTCAGTTTGGTAGAAACTTTAGAACCGCCAACGATAGCAACCATTGGGCGAGCAGGTTCTTTCAGGGCTTTGCCCAGCGCTTCCAGTTCGTCTGCCAGCAGCGGGCCTGCACAGGCAACGTCAGCAAATTTAGCGATGCCGTGGGTAGAAGCCTGCGCACGGTGAGCAGTGCCGAATGCATCCATCACGAACACGTCGCACAGTGCCGCGTATTTTTTGGACAGCGCTTCGTCGTCTTTTTTCTCGCCTTTGTTGAAGCGAACGTTTTCCAGAACAACCAGTTCACCTGCAGCCACTTCCACGCCGTCCAGGTAATCTTTTACCAGACGAACCGGGTTGGACAGTTTGTCTTTCAGGTAGTTAACCACTGGCAGCAGAGAGAATTCTTCATTGTACTCACCTTCGGTTGGACGACCCAGGTGAGAAGTAACCATGACTTTAGCGCCCTGTTTCAGAGCCAGTTCAATGGTCGGCAGAGAAGCACGAATACGCGCGTCGCTGGTGACTTTCCCGTCTTTAACCGGCACGTTCAGATCGGCACGGATGAAAACGCGTTTGCCCGCCAGATCCAGATCGGTCATCTTAATTACAGACATGGTGAATCCTCTCGTTGATTCTTAAAGTTTTGCAGACGCAACGTGCGCCTTACCTGAAATCCATTGAGCCATAACCAACGTGGTATCGAGCATCCTGTTGGCAAAGCCCCATTCGTTATCACACCAGACTAGAGTTTTAATCAGATGTTGCCCACTGACCCGCGTTTGCGTGCCGTCGACGATGGCACTGTGCGGATCGTGGTTAAAATCAGTCGAGACCAACGGTAATTCCGTATAGTCAACTATACCATGAAATGCTTCCTGTGCCGCTTTTTGCAGCAAGTGGTTGACTTCACATGCATTTACTGAATTTCTGACCGTCACGCTCAAATCAATGGCCGTCACGTTTATCGTGGGAACGCGCACTGCGATCGCCTCAAAACGGTCATTAAATTGTGGGAAAATACGCGTGATACCGGCCGCAAGACGCGTATCCACCGGAATGATCGACTGACTCGCCGCGCGAGTGCGTCGCAAATCAGGGTGGTAAGCGTCAATAACCTGCTGATCGTGCATGGCCGAGTGGATGGTAGTGACCGTCCCGGACTCAATGCCAAACGCTTCATCCAGCAGTTTAATAATAGGAATAATACAGTTTGTGGTGCAGGAGGCATTGGAGACGATGCGGTGGCTATCTTCCACCAGTTCGTGGTTAACTCCATAAACAACGGTGGTATCGAGATCGTTGCCGCCAGGATGCGAGAAAAGGACTTTTTTTGCCCCTGCGGCGAGATGCGCTTCGCCATCCGCGCGGGACCCGAAGACGCCGGTACAGTCCAGAACGATATCAACGCCCAATTCTCTCCACGGCAGCGCTGCAATAGTCGGTTCGTGCAGCAGACGAATACTGTCATCACCCACAAACAGAACTTCGCGCTCCTGGCGCACATCCCAGGCAAAACGTCCGTGGCTGGTATCATACTTCAACAGATGTGCAATACCCGCAGCATCTGCCAGTTCGTTGATTGCTACCACGGTAATTTCCGCACGGCGACCGGATTCGTACAAAGCACGTACCACGTTGCGCCCAATGCGACCGAAGCCATTAATAGCGATGCGTACGGTCATATCTCTCCTGCCAGAATCCCTGGGATTAAGTGGCTGACAGAGTAATCCAGCAACCGCCTGAGGGGAATCCTCGCACTCATGAAACTGCACTTGTTTGCTTAATTGTCGAACATTTATTCGACTGAAACGCTTCAGCTATGTTAAGCGAAAGCGGGAATAAAAGGAACGATACCCCATTATGCTCCGCTCAACTTCTGACGCACATCACAGTTTTGGTGGAATAACTGCAACTGAGCGCCGCAGTGGTGGAATAAAGAACAGGGCATAAGTGGAATAATCGGCATAAAAAAAGGCGCCGAAGCGCCTTTTTTAACTAGCCCGCGATTACAGAATCGCTTTAGCCTGTTTCACCACGTTTTCAACGGTGAAGCCAAACTCTTCGAACAGCAGTTCCGCTGGCGCAGACTCACCGAAGGTGGTCATGCCAACGATAGCGCCGTTCAGGCCAACGTATTTGTACCAGTAGTCGGCGATGCCGGCTTCGATAGCCACGCGAGCAGTAACGGCTTTCGGCAGCACGGATTCACGGTAAGCAGCATCCTGCTTGTCAAACGCGTCGGTAGAAGGCATGGAAACCACGCGCGCCTTCACGCCTTCGGCAGCCAGCTTGTCCCATGCCCCAACGGCAAGTTCAACTTCGGAACCGGTGGCGATGAAGATAAGCTCAGGTTGACCCGCGCAGTCTTTCAGCACGTAGCCACCGCGAGCGATGTCTTTCAGCTGCTGCTCGGTACGATCCTGCTGAGCCAGGTTCTGACGGGAAAGGATCAGTGCGGTCGGACCGTCGTGGCGCTCAACGCCGTATTTCCACGCCACCGCAGACTCAACCTGGTCACATGGGCGCCAGGTGCTCATGTTCGGGGTCACACGCAGGGAAGCAACCTGCTCAACCGGCTGGTGAGTCGGGCCATCTTCGCCCAGGCCGATGGAGTCATGGGTGTAAACCATTACCTGACGCTGTTTCATCAGCGCAGCCATACGCACCGCGTTACGGGCATATTCTACGAACATCAGGAAGGTAGAAGTGTACGGCAGGAAACCGCCGTGCAGGGAGATACCGTTGGCGATAGCGGTCATACCGAATTCACGCACGCCGTAGTGGATGTAGTTCCCGGCGGTATCTTCGTTAATCGCTTTAGAGCCGGACCAGATAGTCAGGTTAGAAGGCGCCAGGTCAGCGGAGCCGCCCAGGAATTCTGGCAACAGCGGGCCGAACGCTTCAATCGCGTTCTGAGACGCTTTACGGCTGGCAATTTTGGATGGGTTAGCCTGCAGCTTAGCGATGAATTCGTTTGCTTTTGCATCGAAGTCAGCCGGCATTTCACCTTTCACGCGGCGAATAAATTCGGCGGCTTCCTGCGGGAAGGCTTTCGCGTAGGCAGCAAACTTCTCGTTCCATGCCGCTTCTTTAGCCTGACCGGCTTCTTTCGCATCCCACTGAGCATAGATGTCAGAAGGGATTTCGAACGGCGCGTGGTTCCAGCCAAGCTGCTCGCGAGTCAGGGCGATTTCTGCATCACCCAGCGGCGCGCCGTGTGAGTCGTGGGTACCCGCTTTGTTCGGGGAACCGAAACCGATGATGGTTTTGCACATCAGCAGGGAAGGTTTGTCGGTAACAGCGCGTGCTTCTTCTACCGCACGTTTGATAGCGGCTGCATCGTGACCGTCAACGCCACGCACCACGTGCCAGCCGTAGGCTTCAAAGCGTTTCGCGGTATCGTCGGTGAACCAGCCTTCAACGTGGCCGTCGATGGAGATGCCGTTGTCGTCATAGAACGCAACCAGTTTACCCAGTTTCAGGGTACCGGCCAGAGAGCAAACCTCGTGAGAGATGCCTTCCATCATGCAGCCATCACCCATGAAGGCATAAGTGAAGTGATCCACGATGTCGTGTCCTGGGCGGTTGAACTGCGCCGCCAGCGTTTTCTCTGCGATAGCCATACCGACCGCGTTCGCGATACCCTGACCCAGAGGGCCAGTCGTGGTTTCAACACCTGCGGTGTAGCCCACTTCCGGGTGGCCCGGAGTCTGAGAATGCAGCTGACGGAAGTTTTTCAGTTGTTCAATCGGCAGGTCATAACCGCTGAGGTGCAGCAGGCTGTAAATCAGCATAGAACCGTGGCCGTTGGACAGCACGAAGCGGTCACGATCGGCCCATAACGGGTTCTGTGGGTTATGGTTCAGGAAATCACGCCACAGGACTTCGGCAATGTCGGCCATGCCCATAGGGGCACCCGGGTGACCGGATTTGGCTTTTTGTACTGCGTCCATGCTGAGCGCACGAATAGCATTGGCAAGCTCTTTACGAGAGGACATTTTGACTCCAGATCGGATGGTTGAAGATCGCGCCTTGACTACGATGCGTTATGGGCTACGCCCGAAAATGTGACAACAATGTACACCAGGGGAATGGTCATGTACATGCGGTGCGCCGTTGACAGGGTAAGAAATCTCTGGATAACGCTCGCAAGTTGCGCAACCTGATGCGCAGGCTATTTATTCTTCTTTATACTGAGTGTGGAGCCGCCTCGCCTGCGGTAAATCCGATTCTGTTTTTACCTATTATAAAGAAAGGAAAAATGGCCATGAAGATGCGCCCAATATTGTTGAGCCTGAGCGTCGCGGCCCTGCTGAGCGGCTGCCAGGGAATGGACTCCAACGGGCTACTTACCTCCGGAGCCGAAGCTTTCCAGGCCTACACGCTAAGCGATGCCCAGGTCAAAACCCTGAGCGATGACGCCTGTAAGCAGCAGGACAGCAAAGCCACGATTGCTCCGGCAGACAGCCCTTATACCCAGCGGCTGAACAAAATTGCCTCCGCGCTGGGCGATAACATCAACGGCCTGCCGGTCAACTACAAGGTATACGTCACCAAGGACGTCAACGCCTTCGCGATGGCGAACGGCTGCATCCGCGTCTACAGCGGCCTGATGGACATAATGGATGACAACGAAGTCGAAGCGGTGATTGGCCACGAAATGGGACACGTCGCGCTCGGTCACGTGAAAAAAGGCATGCAGGTCGCGCTTGGCGCTAACGCAGCACGTGTTGCAGCGGCTTCTGCGGGCGGCGTGATAGGCAACCTGTCGCAGTCTCAGCTTGGGGAGTTAGGCGAAAAACTGGTGAACGCTCAGTTCTCCCAGCGCCAGGAGTCCGAGGCGGATGACTACTCTTACGATCTGTTGCGCAAACGCGGCATCAACCCGACCGGTCTTGCCACCAGCTTCGAGAAACTGGCTAAGCTCGACGAAGGTCGCCAAAGCTCCATGCTGGACGATCACCCGGCCTCGGCCGCTCGTGCCCAGCATATCCGCGACCGCATGGCGGCGGACGGGATAAAGTAAAGCGCCCCCCACTATCCAAATTTTCATCCCTCTCATAAGGAGAGGGATGTGTAAGCAAAGCTCCCCTGAACCAGACCATGCACCTTCGCTAACTTTTTTTACTCAAGATACACCTGAAACGCCACCAGCCTTTTGCCTTAGGCAATAGTCGGCTATTTGTCTTTCAGCGAGAGTCTCCGGGGCAGTCAGAGATTATCTAACACCATACACCACATAAGGAATTTTGGTTATGTCACTCTCAGTGTATGATGCGGAAATAACCACTAAAGAATAAGGGTTAAAACTTTCCGGGCTGTCGGATAGCCCCCCCTTTGACAGGAAAAGGAATTTCTTCACTATGAGCAACGAAAAAGGATGCACATTTTGCCGTCGTTACGGTTTACCCATATTACCGGTGCGACCGGCGGTCATAGAAAAAGGCGATACGCTGCCTGTACTCCCCAATAATATTAGTATGCCGGTAATGGCTGAAGGCGGGGCTGAGTATGCCGCTCGCCTGATGCGGCAGGGTTATCTGTATATCTGGGCTGAGCGTTCACGGCGCTGGATAAATTATTACGCGACCGGAGACGGCTATTTTTATCCCTTACCGGAAAATGGCATTGTACCGCCTCGTGTTGAATGCGGTGAGATGAAACCGTGTATCACCCAGCCAGCGGAGCTGGCGGCCGCGTCGCTGGTGACGCTGCCGGTAAAACCGGCAGGTATGCCGAACGGGGTGTACTGGTTTGCATGGTCAGAAGAGCAATGGACACCGGCAGTCCGCCAGCAGCATGAGGTGGAGACTTTTCGCAGCCGGTACATGCAGAAATTTGATATGGATGCGTGGTTCCGGAACCACAGCGGGCAGCAGGCGCTGCCGTTTAGCCAACTCAGCAGCGTGGCCGAATACAGTCCGGGGCTAAACAGCAGTACCCTTAAAAACTGGACCCCCTCCCCTCTCAAAACGATCGGCAGCCACTCCGCGACCGACCTGCAGCAAGCCGCAGAAGCCCTGAACGCCGGAAACGGCGCGATTCTGATACTTGCCGACCCAGTCGGGGTGGCGACAGAGATTTCAGCGCTGGCGCGTTACCGTATGCAGCAGGCCATTGCCACCGATCAGTCGCTAAGCCGGGGGATTGCACTGCAGACCATGCTTGGCAGCGTTGAGCTGGCGATGCGTAATCATTTTTACCTTTCAGCAGAAACCGGCGATGCGCGTTTTGAGCAGAAGATGCGTTACGGCTGGGATAGCCCGGCGGGGCCACATTTCCCGGCTCCAGATGTGGCTGACCGAATGCGCGTCCTGAACGACGCCAGCCGGGCTGACCGGGTGGATGAGACCTGGCAGAACGGCTATGAAAAATACATCGACCGGACACAAGAGCGAGCGTTCAGCCAGACCCTTAAAGACTGGTTAACGGAGTATGACAACAACTCCGTCATTCCCGTCACCCGAATGTACCTGGCCTGGCTGCAGGGGCCGGTGATGGCCGATTACTTTGTACAGCATTTTGATCCGACCTGCTCACACAGTGGTGGCCGTTATATCCAGACGGTAGCGAAAATACTGGCCGGGATGAATGACAAGGGCGGCGTCATCACCCACATCGACCAGCAGCTGAATCAGGCCCCGTTGACCCCGGAGAACTTTCTGCAGCGGGCGGCATTTTTTAATCATGACGGGTGGATAGCACAGGTGGGTTCTGAGCTGAAAACCGGTGGCCCGGACTGGTGGCTGGGGATGAGCTGGGACCGTCTGGCAGACGGTGCGAAGGAATACAGCGGCAACTATGCCGGGGCCATTCTGACGGGGCTGGAAAAACTCAGTCTCTTGTGGTCTGAGGCGATGATGAAGTCGATAGACCTGATGGTGAAAGGCACGCCGGTACGCTTTGCTATCGGGATACTGGCGATGCAGGGCAAGGCGTTCTCGGCGGTCAGTGTGCAGCCGGGAACAAAAAACTTTGTCGGGGCGATGACCCGGGGGATAGCCGGGCTGCTGGACATGAGCGGGAAAAGCGGCGGCCAGCTGTACACCGCAATGCGCAAGCTGGCTGAACGGCTTGTGAAAGAGCAGCCGAAGAATGCAGCTGGACAGATAGCGCTGCCGCGCATCCTGGACGTGACGGCGGCAAAGGCGCTGGCAGCCCTGCCGGTGAAAGAGCGGCTGGCGAAGCTCAGCACGGCGATGCTCACGGAGGATGAACTGGCGCGGATGCTGTTCCCGTCTTCACTGAATTCATCGGTGGCAAAGCTGAGCGGAATGAAACCCGGCGCGCTGGCGACGGAAATGGCGGCGAAAGGCATGACGTTTGGCGGAACGGTGTTCTCGGCGTACTTCCAGTGGATGATTTTGCATTATGGGGTGAAAGAAAGCGGCCTGCCGTCCGGGGGCAAAGCTCAGGCGGTGTTTGCAGCGAATGCCAGCATGGCAGTGGCGTCCATGGCGGAGGCGCTAAGGCTGGCGATGACGCCGCTGATGTCTCTAGCGCTGCCATCGGCCTTATCGGCAATCAGGAACGGTGCCATGAAGGTTGTGGGAGCGGGTATCTGGAGCTGGTTAGGGTATGGTGGAGGTTTAACTTATTCCGTTATTGAGTTTTGGAATGGGCTATCTGATGCCCTCGACGGAAAATTAGGTATTGGTCTGGGGCATTTGATTAATTCCGTAGGTGTCGGGATGATGACAATTGGAGGGGGCAGCAGAATAACAATCGCTATCTTTTCCTTGTTTGGGGTGGCAGATGCCACTCTGGCGGGGTCTGTGGCAGCGTTCTTTCTGGGGCCAGCGGGAATATTTGTCGGGATGCTGCTGGTTCTGGGATCCAGCGCCTGGCTGTTAAGCCAGGCCCGGAACGACATACAGAACTGGCTGCTCAGCACCCAGTGGCGGCGGGTGCCGCCTGGTGAGAGCGATATCCCGGCTGTCTATCCGGATGCACGTATGGAAAAGGACGGCTATATGGCCCTGAACGCACAGGGAGCGGCACATGTTTAATCCTTTTAAGCGATTCCCTGTTGATCCATCTTCAGGGCGGTTCTACAAAGGCTTTCTTCGTCTCAGTGATAAAGGCGTCTCCAGGGTTTATTCACAGAAAACAGGCGACCCGGATGTGAAAGGGATTTCCGGATTTGACAGCGTAGTGCGGCTGAACTCGACCTATCTGGAACTGGTTGACCGATCCTACAACTGGCGCGGAACATGGACGCTGGCAGGAGCCTTCTTTTTTTGCATGTTCTTTGGTTTGTTTTGTTACGGCACCATCGGAGTACTTCTGGGATGGGGGGGATATAGTTTTGGCATTTGGTTTGCGGCTATTTTAACGTGGGTTATTACATTGCCAGCTTCTTTACTCACATACCGGATGATGACCTCCGAGTTATTTTTCAGTGCCTACTATCCGATCCGCTTTAACCGTAAAAACGGGATGGTGTATGTGTACCAGTCCGGCGGAACGGTGTTGTCTGTACCGTGGCAGGAGCTTCATTTTGTCCTGACTTCAGCAAAGATGCCATTATCAACGCAGTGGACCATTGTGGGGTGTACCACGGAAGAGGACGGAGACACGGTCGCGAAGGCGATTCCCCTTCCGATTGATTTGAGCCAGGGGCCAGAGGTCATGCTCATGTACTGGGAATTTATCCGCTGTTATATGGAAGAAGGCGATGAGTATCTCCCGGACCTGGTGGATACCGTTCCCTGGTGCCCACCGGTGGAAAAACAGAAAGAGGGCTGGCTGTTCGGGCTGCTCTATCTCAGCAAGCAGCTGTTCGGGCGGCTTGGTCTGCTGGTGAATGCGCTGCAGTTGCCTGTTTTTTTTGTGATCAGTTTTCCACGCTGGCTGGTGATGGCGACCAGTAAGATTCCGGTATGGCCAGCGGAGGTGACTGCTGCCTGTCAGCCGGATGTAAACGACCCGGTCAACAAAGGGGCGGAGCATAACCCACCGCAGGTCTGGCGCCCAATGCTGGGGCTGCAGGGGAAAACTCGCTATGCACAAAGCTTTGCCCGAGAGCGCGAGGCGATGGATAGAATTATTGCTCGTCTGAAGACAAAATATGGCGAATAGCATAGTCAGGATGGTTCTGGGAGCCAGCGCCTGGCTGTTAAGCCATACCCGGAACAACATACAGAACTGGCTGCTCAGCACGCAGTGGCGGCGGATGCCACCGGACGAGGGTGATATTCCGGGTATCTATCCGGATGCACGTATGGAAAAGGACGGCTATATGGCCCTGAACGCACAGGGGGCGGCGCATGTTTAATCCTCTGAAGCGACTTCCAGCTGACCCGTCAAAGCGGTTCAACAAAGGTTTTCTTCGTCTCAGTGATAAAGGCGTCTCCCGGGTTTATTCACAGAAAACAGGCGACACGGATGTGAAAGGAATTTCTGGATTTGACAGCGTGGTGCGGCTGAACTCGACGTACCTAGAACTGGTTGATCGGTTTTATAACTGGCGCGGAACATGGACGCTGGCAGGGGCATTCTTTTTTTGTCTGATATTTATAGGCACCTTTCTCTCATTGATAGTTCCTATGCTCTGGGAGGGTGGGTATCCGCTGCAGACCTGGATATGTTTGATTGTGGTCTGGTGCTTAATATCACTTCCGCTCTCTTGGGTAGCATATCGAGTAATGACATCTGAGGCGTTTTTCAGTACCTACTATCCGATCCGTTTCAACCGTAAAAACGGGATGGTGTATGTATATCAGTCCGGCGGAACGGTGCTGTCTGTACCGTGGAGGGATATCCACTTTGTCCTGACTTCAGCAAAGATGGGATTCTCAACACAATGGACCATTGTGGGATGTACCACGGAAGAGGACGGGGACACGGTCGCGAAGGCGATTCCCCTTCCGATTGATTTGAGCCAGGGGCCTGAGGTCATGCTCATGTACTGGGAATTTATCCGCTGTTATATGGAAGAAGGCGATGAGTATCTCCCGGACCTGGTGGATACCGTTCCCTGGTGCTCACCGGTGGAAAAACAGAAAGAGGGCTGGCTGTTTGGGCTGCTCTATCTCAGCAAGCAGCTGTTCGGGCGGCTTGGTCTGCTGGTGAATGCTCTTCAGTTGCCCGTTTTCTTTGTGATCAGTTTTCCGCGCTGGCTGGTGATGGCGACCAGTAAAATTCCGGTATGGCCAGCGGAGGTGGCTGCAGCCTGTCAGCCGGATGTAAACGACCCGGTCAACAAAGGAGCGGAACATAACCCACCGCAGGTCTGGCGGCCAATGCTGGGGCTGCAGGGGAAAACTCGCTATGCACAAAGCTTTGCCCGAGAGCGCGAGGCGATGGATAGAATTATTGCTCGCCTGAAAGAAAAATACGGCGAATAGCATAGTCAGGATATTGCTGGTTCCGAGAGCCAGCGCCTTGCTGTTAAGCCATGCCACAGAACTGGCTGCTCAGCACACAGTGGCGGCGGGTGCCACTGCATGAGAGTGATATCCCGGAATGCTGCTGCACAGGCCCTGCGCAGCAGCAATCAGCGCGTAGGGCTTATTCGCCTTTCTTGGCTGCCTGGATATACAACATTTCCAGTGCCAGAGTTGCCGCAGCCAACGCGGTGATTTCAGACTGGTCGTAGGCCGGAGCCACTTCCACCACGTCCATCCCCACGATGCTCAGATCTTTCAGACCACGAACCAGCTTGATAGCACGGTCAGAGGTCAGGCCGCCAATCACCGGCGTACCAGTACCTGGCGCAAACGCGGGATCCAAGCAGTCGATGTCGAAGGTCAGGTAAACCGGCATGTCACCGACGATCTGCTTAACCTGGGCAATGATATCGTCTACGCCACGATCGTTAACCTGGCAGGCATCCAGCACGGTGAAGCCGTTATCTTTGTCGAACTCGGTGCGAATACCGATCTGCACGGAGTGATTCGGATCGATCAGGCCTTCGTTTGGCGCAGTGTAGAACATGGTGCCGTGGTCGAACTCGCAGCCGTTCGCGTAGGTATCGGTGTGGGCATCGAAGTGAACCAGCGCCATTTTGCCGAAGTGCTTAGCGTGCGCGCGCAGCAGCGGCAGAGTGACGAAGTGGTCACCACCGAAGGAGAGCATACGCTTGCCGGCAGCCAGCAGACGCTCGGCGTGCGCCTGGAGATTTTCGCTCATTTCACGGGCATCGCCGAAGGCGTAGACCAGGTCGCCGCAGTCCACAACGTTCAGACGCTCGCGCATGTCGAAGTTCCACGGGAAGCGGTTGCCTTCCCATGCCAGGTTGGTAGACACCTGACGAATCGCTGCCGGGCCGTGGCGGCCACCTGCGCGACCGGAAGTTGCCGCATCAAACGGAACGCCGGTGATCACCCAGTCTGCATCGCTATCGTACGGCTGGAAGTTCAGCGGGAAACGTAAAAAACCAAAGGCATTAGATACCAGGGAGTTATCGTATTTGTGGCCTAAGGTGCTCATTGTCTGACCTCTCGGTTGGGGTTAAAAAAGCCTAAAAAAAATCCCCTCCGCGTCGTTAAACCCGACGAGGAAGGGATTGGATTGGGGGACTGCTATTTATTGAGCGGATTATCGCCGCTAATTCATACGGGTTCAAGAGAGTATAGGCTATCGAACCGTCTTTGCCCCTCTCCTCAAAGAGGAGAGGGAAAGCGATAACTTACTCGTCTTCCAGATACGTATAACCGTACAGGCCGGCTTCAAACTCTTCGAGGAACTGCTGCTGCAGCGCATCGTCAAGGCCGGTGTTCTTCACCTGGTCACGGAACTGGGTCAACAGTTTGTTCGGATCGAGCTGCACGTACTGCAGCATATCCGCCACGGTATCGCCTTCGTCGGACAGCTCAACTTCCACAGAACCGTCAGGGAAGACGAAGACGTCCACCGCTTCGGTGTCGCCGAACAGGTTGTGCATGTTGCCCAAAATTTCCTGATACGCGCCTACCATAAAGAAGCCCAGCATTGGCGGGTTCTCCGGGTCGTATTCCGGCATTGGCATGGTCGTTGCGATACCGTCGCCGTCCACATAGTGGTCGATTGCACCGTCGGAGTCACAGGTGATATCCAGCAGCACGGCACGGCGCTCAGGCGCGTGGTTCAGCCCTTCCAGTGGCATCACCGGGAACAGCTGATCGATGCCCCATGCGTCCGGCATCGACTGGAACAGCGAGAAGTTGACGTACATTTTGTCCGCCATGCGCTCCTGCAGCTCGTCGATGATTGGACGATGCGCGCGGTTGCTCGGATCAAGCTGCTTCTGCACGTCGTGGCACATGTTCAGGTAGAGCTGCTCGGCCCAGGCACGTTCCTGCAGGCTATACGCCCCGGAGGAGTAGCCGACGTGAATATCGTGCAGGTCCATCTGGCTGTCGTGCAACCATTCACGCAGCGAACGGCGCGTGCCCGGCTGGTGCATTTCAAGCCAGGTTTCCCACATGCTTTGCAGCGCGCGCGGCGCGTCATCCGCAGGCGGGGTCGCTTCGGTGTATTCGTTACGCTCAACGCCGATGATGTTGGAAACCAGTACGGTGTGGTGCGCGGTCACGGCGCGGCCGGACTCGGTAATCACCGTCGGGTGCGGCAGGCCATTCTCTTCGCAGGCATCGCCGATTGCCCAAATAATGTTGTTCGCGTATTCATTCAGGCCGTAGTTAACGGAGCAATCGGACTGGGAACGCGTCCCTTCGTAGTCCACGCCCAGGCCACCGCCAACGTCGAAGCACTGGATGTTCACGCCCAGCTTATGCAGCTCAACGTAGAAACGCGCGGACTCACGAACGCCGGTGGCGATATCGCGAATGTTCGCCATCTGCGAACCGAGGTGGAAGTGCAGAAGCTGAATGCTGTCCAGGCGGCCGCGTTCACGCAGGATTTCCACCAGTTGCAGAACCTGGTTTGCCGCCAGGCCGAATTTGGATTTCTCACCGCCGGAGGACTGCCACTTACCGGAGCCCTGGGAAGCCAGACGTGCACGAACGCCCAGGCGAGGAATTACGTTCAGGCGCTCAGCTTCTTCGAGCACGATCCCTATCTCGGACATCTTCTCGATAACCAGGTAGACCTTGTGGCCCATCTTCTCGCCGATCAGCGCCAGGCGGATGTATTCGCGGTCTTTATAGCCGTTACAAACAATAACAGAACGGGTCATGCCAGCGTGCGCCAGCACCGCCATCAGCTCGGCTTTAGAGCCTGCTTCCAGGCCCAGCGGCTCGCCGGAATGGATCAGTGACTCAATTACGCGGCGGTGCTGGTTAACTTTGATCGGGTAAACCAGGAAGTAATCGCCGTTATAGCCGTAGGATTCACGCGCACGCTTAAAGGCGGCGTTAATTGAACGCAGGCGGTGCTGCAGGATCTGTGGGAAGCAGAACAGCGCAGGTAGGCGCTGGCCCTGAGCTTCGCGGGCTTTCACCAGCTCGGCGAGATCCACGCGAGCTTCAGGAACGTCCGGATCCGGGCAAACGCTGATGTGGCCCAGTTCGTTGACGTCGTAATAGTTATTGCCCCACCAGGCAATATTGTATGTACGCAGCATCTTGCTGGCTTCCTCGGAGCTCATGGCAACCTCCTGAATGGAACGATGTACATCCTGCTCGCCCACTGACGAACCCGAAACAGAAGTGATTTTGTCAGTCATGGCGAACCTCAAATTTTGTCGATTGTGCAAAACAGTTGACTACTATCGCAGGGGTATCCTGCAATAACAACCCATTAACAGCGCGTATTGACAGCACAAGACGCTGACAGCCAGGCTGTGCGACCGGTTTCATTTTCATATCATTGTAAAACACGTATCCGAACCCTGTATGACAGGACGGCGAAACCACGAGAAAACTCTTGTATTACAAGAGCGCCCTTGTTCAGTGACCACGGCGGATTACAGACCGGCCCGGGGATCCTGAGAAGCGCCGAGATGGGTAAAACATCGGCAAGTTTGAAAACATGAGATGCAGGCTGCGAGGAGCATATGCGCGCCAGAACGGCGGGCCAGGTTAATTGAATGACGGCGGTTCATTACTCGTATCACCTCCACGCATACGTTGAACATGTATGCGACAAGCCAAAGCTGCGAACACTGTACCTGACAGGCTCTAAATAATTGCTCAACCCGGCTGGAAGTGGGCAACACAAATCGTGTGCTTTTGATGTAAGCCGCGCGCGCCGCTTTATACCCATATAAGGGGTAAAAAGCAAAACAAAAATGCGTAAATTGCCAGCAGTGTCAGCAACACTTTCCACCTAAGATTTATCACATGTTGCCGTTAGCTTAAAAAAATCTGGCTATCTGCCGATTGTCTAATCTAAAATGGCCGTCCAGATGTTAATCCATCTATACTGATTAACTGTTAGACTGCCTGTTTTTCAATCTGTGGCAATAAGTTCCCGGGTTGGTCTATCTCGCCGCAATTCCGGCGCAGAGCAGCAGCCTGAACTAAATAAATCCTTTTAGGGTGAAGAAAATATGGCTAAACACCTTTTTACGTCCGAGTCTGTATCTGAAGGGCATCCTGATAAAATCGCTGACCAAATCTCCGACGCCGTCCTTGACGCTATCCTCGAGCAGGATCCGAAAGCACGCGTAGCCTGTGAGACCTACGTTAAAACCGGCATGGTTCTGGTTGGCGGCGAAATCACCACCAGCGCGTGGGTTGATATCGAAGAAATCACCCGCAACACTGTGCGTGAGATCGGCTATGTGCATTCAGATATGGGCTTTGATGCCAACTCCTGTGCCGTTCTGAGCGCGATTGGTAAGCAATCCCCGGACATCAACCAGGGCGTTGACCGTACCGATCCGCTGGAGCAGGGCGCGGGCGACCAGGGCCTGATGTTTGGCTACGCGACTAACGAAACCGACGTGCTGATGCCGGCGCCAATCACCTACGCCCACCGTCTGGTGCAGCGTCAGGCTGAAGTGCGTAAAAACGGCTCCCTGCCTTGGCTGCGTCCGGATGCGAAAAGCCAGATCACCTTCCAGTATGACGACGGTAAAATCGTCGGTATCGATGCGGTGGTGCTGTCTACTCAGCATTCCGAAGACGTCGCGCTGAAAGACCTGCAGGAAGCGGTGATGGAAGAGATCATCAAACCTGTTCTGCCGGGCGAGTGGCTGAATGCATCCACCAAATACCACATCAACCCAACCGGCCGTTTTGTTATCGGCGGCCCAATGGGTGACTGCGGTCTGACCGGGCGTAAAATCATCGTTGATACCTACGGCGGCATGGCTCGCCACGGTGGCGGCGCATTCTCCGGTAAAGATCCGTCTAAAGTAGACCGTTCTGCTGCCTACGCTGCGCGTTATGTTGCGAAAAACATCGTGGCTGCAGGCCTGGCTGACCGCTGTGAGATTCAGGTGTCCTACGCTATCGGCGTGGCAGAACCGACCTCCATCATGGTGGAAACCTTCGGTACCGAAAAAATCTCTACCGAGCAGCTGACTCTGTTGGTACGCGAGTTCTTCGACCTGCGTCCGTACGGCCTGATCCAGATGCTGGATCTGCTGCACCCAATCTACAAAGAGACCGCCGCTTACGGTCACTTTGGTCGTGAACATTTCCCATGGGAAAAAACCGACAAAGCCGCACTGCTGCGTGAAGCCGCTGGCCTGAAATAACTCGCCACCGCTTTGTGCTTTAAAGGCCAGCTTATGCTGGCCTTTTGCTTTCTGGCGCTGCGTCAGCACGCCTCTTTTTTCCCGTTCCCCTAGTCGTTCCCCGTCATCGTGAAACCGATTACACCCAAAAATAAAGACTTCTGCCATCCCTTTTGATCGGCCTTCAGCTCAGACACATCATTTGTTACATAACGCTTCAGATTAAGCTGATTTTTGACCGTGCCATGGACTTTAGTCACCATCAATCTCATGTTTTATCATCATGCCGCCTCTTTTTAATCCGTATTGTTAGTGTAACCGATTACATAGCTGTGATTATCATCACACACTTTTGCCTTTCGCTGACCTACCCTTAAAACCGTCAAATCCGAATAACCCACGTGGAGGGCGTTATGCCTGACAATAAAAAATCCGGGCGCTCAAACAAAAGCATGACCTTTTTCGTCTGCTTCCTCGCCGCACTCGCCGGCCTGCTGTTTGGCCTGGATATCGGCGTGATTGCCGGTGCGCTGCCGTTTATCGCCAAAGACTTCGCCATCACCTCCCACACCCAGGAATGGGTGGTGAGCTCGATGATGTTCGGCGCTGCCGTCGGTGCCGTCGGCAGCGGCTGGCTCTCCTTCAAACTGGGGCGAAAATACAGCCTGATGATCGGTGCCGTGCTGTTTGTGCTTGGTTCCCTGTTCTCGGCCTTTGCGCCCAACGTTGAAGTGTTAATCGTTTCTCGAGTTCTGCTGGGCCTGGCCGTCGGCGTCGCTTCCTACACCGCCCCGCTTTACCTGTCAGAAATTGCGCCGGAGAAGATCCGCGGCAGCATGATCTCCATGTACCAGCTGATGATCACCATCGGTATTCTGGGCGCCTATCTCTCCGATACCGCTTTCAGCTACACCGAATCCTGGCGCTGGATGCTGGGCGTGATCACCCTTCCCGCTCTGCTGCTGCTTGTCGGCGTTTTCTTCCTGCCGGACAGTCCGCGCTGGTTTGCCGCCAAGCGCCGTTTCCACGATGCTGAACGCGTGCTGCTGCGCCTGCGCGATACCAGCGCAGAGGCGAAACGTGAGCTGGAAGAAATCCGCGAAAGCCTGAAGGTCAAACAGAGCGGCTGGGCGTTATTTAAGGACAACGCTAACTTCCGTCGTGCGGTCTTTCTTGGCGTGCTGCTGCAGGTCATGCAGCAGTTCACCGGCATGAACGTCATCATGTACTACGCGCCAAAAATCTTTGAAATTGCCGGATTCGCCAACACCACGCAGCAAATGTGGGGCACCGTGATCGTCGGCCTGATTAACGTGCTGGCAACCTTCATCGCTATCGGCCTGGTGGATCGCTGGGGGCGTAAACCTACGCTGGTGCTCGGCTTCCTGGTCATGGCCGTTGGGATGGGCGTGTTGGGCACCATGCTGCACATCGGTATCCACTCTCAGGGCGCGCAGTACTTCGCGATTGCCATGCTGCTGATGTTTATCGTTGGCTTCGCCATGAGCGCAGGCCCGCTGATTTGGGTACTGTGCTCCGAAATCCAGCCACTCAAAGGGCGTGATTTCGGCATCACCTGTTCCACCGCCACCAACTGGATTGCCAACATGATAGTCGGTGCCACCTTCCTGACCATGCTGAACACGCTGGGCAACGCCAATACCTTCTGGGTTTATGCGGCGCTGAACCTGTTCTTCATCGTCCTGACGCTGTGGCTTATTCCTGAGACAAAACACGTCTCGCTGGAACACATCGAACGTAACCTGATGAAAGGCCGTAAATTACGCGAAATCGGCGCGCACGACTAAGCCCGAATGGCCCTTCCCGGTAGCGGGAGGGGCTTGCACCCCGCTTCCCGCCCCATTATTCTCTGCCTTTATGAAAGCCCCCCGACTCCCTATCGCCATCCAGCAAGCCGTGATGCGCTGCCTGCGTGAAAAACTTCAGCAGGCCAACTCGCATTTAGGCACCCATTATCCTGAGCCCAAAATGGTCTATCAGCAGCGCGGCACCGCCGCCGGAACCGCCTGGCTGGAAAGCTACGAAATTCGCCTCAATCCGGTGCTGCTGATGGAAAATCAGCAGGCTTTTGTCGACGAAGTTGTGCCCCATGAACTGGCTCATCTGCTGGTCTGGAAGCATTTTGGCCGCGTTGCCCCTCACGGCAGAGAGTGGAAATGGATGATGGAAACCGTGCTCGGCGTCCCGGCCCGCCGCACGCATAAGTTTGAAGTCGATTCGGTACGCAAAAATACCTTCCCCTACCGCTGCCCCTGCCAACAGCATCAGCTCACCGTGCGCCGCCACAATCGGGTTCTGCGTGGCGAAGCCGAATATCGCTGCACTCATTGCGGCCAGTTATTAAAACCCGACGTTACAACCCCATGTAATTAATCATTTATTTCTGGAATTTTTACGCCATCGCCGATTGAAACTGGATATTCGATCAGGTAGGGTGCGGGCACGTTTTAGTAAGGATTCTGGAAATGTCTCGCAAAATTTCTTGGGCTGTTGCATTCGTTGCAGCCCTCGGCTCGCTTCCCGCATTCAGCACCGGCATCAACAGCTTCGCCCAGGCCAAAACCGCAGGCGTAAAGGTCAACGCCGATGCTCCAGGCGACTTCTACTGCGGCTGTAAAATCAGCTGGCAGGGTAAAAAAGGTATCCCGGATCTTGAATCCTGCGGCTATAAAGTGCGGAAGAATGAAAACCGTGCCACCCGCATTGAGTGGGAGCACG
The DNA here is from genome assembly GCF_036500665.1 of Cedecea sp. Lineage (NCBI taxonomy): Bacteria > Pseudomonadati > Pseudomonadota > Gammaproteobacteria > Enterobacterales > Enterobacteriaceae > Cedecea > Cedecea sp. The sequence continues at coordinate 25,570 of NZ_DASYBS010000029.1, read as the reverse complement.
TCATGCCGGCCTGGCAGTTCGGGCACCTGCTGCAATGCTGGCAGGACGGCGGGCGTAAAAACTGCGCCAAAGACCCTGTCTACCGCAAAATCGAAAGCGATATGCACAACCTGCAGCCTGCCGTCGGCGAGGTTAACGCCGACAGAAATAACTTCATGTACAGCCAGTGGAACGGCGGTGAAGGGCAATATGGCCAGTGTGCAATGAAGGTTGATTTCAAAGATAAAGTAGCCGAACCGCCGGAACGCGCTCGCGGCGCGATTGCCCGTACCTATTTCTATATGCGCGACCAGTACCAGCTTTCGCTTTCGCGCCAGCAGACCCAGCTATTCCTGGCCTGGGACAAACGCTACCCGGTTAACGACTGGGAGTGCGAGCGAGATGAACGTATTGCGAGAGTTCAGGGCAACCATAACCCATATGTGCTACGGGCTTGCCAGGCGCGAAACAGCTAACCTACACTAGCGGCAATTCTTTATTTGCTGCGAGGATTTATCCTCACTCCCGCCCTCTCCTTAAAAGAAGAGGGCGTTCCTGGAAGAGCATCGCAGCGCAACTAATCGGAACTAACTTCATGCGTATACCCCGCATTCACCATCCTGAAAATCTTTCCGTTGGCCAGGACGTTGCCCTGAGCGAAGATTCTGCTAACCATGTAGGACGGGTACTGCGTATGGGCGCAGGTCAGGCTATTCAGCTGTTCGACGGCAGCAATCAGGTATTTGACGCGGAAATTGTTCAGGCGGATAAAAAAACCGTGCGCGTAAAAGTGCTGGCGGGTAACGAAGACGATCGGGAGTCCCCACTCTGGCTCCATCTCGGCCAGGTTATGTCGCGCGGAGAAAAAATGGAATTTACCATTCAGAAAGCGGTGGAACTGGGCGTGAATGTCATTACCCCATTGTTTTCCGAGCGCTGTGGGGTAAAACTGGATACCGAAAGGCTGAATAAAAAGCTCCAGCAGTGGCAGAAGATTGCTATCGCCGCCTGCGAGCAATGCGGTCGTAACCGGGTTCCGGAAGTCCGCCCGGCAATGGAGCTGGAAGCCTGGTGCGCTGAACCAGATGAAGCCCTGAGGCTCAACCTCCACCCGCGAGCCAGCGCCAGCATCAACACGCTGCCACAGCCGGTCGAGCGAGTACGTTTGCTCATTGGCCCGGAAGGCGGCCTGTCGGCGGATGAGATTGCCATGACCGCTGACCACCAATTTACTGATATTCTTTTGGGACCGCGCGTTCTGCGTACTGAGACCACCGCGCTCACCGCCATCACCGCACTGCAGGTGCGCTTTGGCGACCTGGGCTAAAGGAGAACAACAATGATCAAGCTCGGCATCGTGATGGACCCCATCGCACACATCAACATCAAAAAAGACTCCAGCTTTGCCATGCTGCTGGAAGCGCAGCGTCGTGGTTACGAACTGCACTACATGGAAATGGCCGATCTGTATCTGAATAACGGTGAGGCTCGCGCGCGCACTCGTCTGCTCAGCGTCGAGCAGAACTACGATAAGTGGTACGAGTTTGACTCGGAGCAGGATATTGCTCTTGCCGACCTTAACGTCGTTTTGATGCGTAAAGACCCGCCGTTTGACACTGAATTTATCTACGCAACTTACATTCTTGAACGTGCGGAAGAGAAAGGCACGTTGATCGTTAACAAGCCACAGAGCCTGCGAGACTGTAACGAAAAACTGTTCACCGCGTGGTTTGCCGACCTTACGCCGGAAACCCTGGTGACCCGCAACAAAGCGCAGCTTAAAGCCTTCTGGCAGCAGCACGGCGACATCATCATGAAACCACTGGACGGTATGGGCGGCGCCTCTATCTTCCGCGTGAAACAAGATGACCCGAACATCGGCGTTATTGCCGAAACCCTCACCGAGCTGGGCACCCGCTACTGCATGGCGCAGAACTACCTGCCGGCGATTAAAGACGGCGACAAGCGTGTGCTGGTTGTAGACGGCGAACCGGTGCCTTACTGCCTGGCGCGTATTCCGCAGGGCGGCGAGACTCGTGGCAACCTGGCCGCCGGTGGCCGTGGCGAACCTCGTCCGCTGACCGAAAGCGACTGGGAAATTGCCCGCCGCGTTGGGCCTACGCTGAAGGCTAAGGGCCTGATTTTTGTTGGCTTGGATATCATCGGCGATCGCCTGACCGAGATTAATGTCACCAGCCCAACCTGCATCCGTGAAATCGAAGCCGAATTCCCGGTTTCGATTACCGGTATGCTGTTGGATGCCATCGAAAAACGCCTCGCACATTAAGAGCACTAAGGCGGGTAGCATATTACCCGCCGCTACCCTTCGATGGCTCCAGGCGGGCCGGGTAGCCCACCCTCCTTCATTAGTGGTAAGCTGGCTACTCTTCGCGCAGCCACTGCCGCTTTTATCAACCGGGATCAGAACCTCTGACAATGAATTTACAGCATCACTTTCTTATTGCCATGCCGGCTCTTCAGGACCCCTTATTTAAGCGCTCCGTAGTCTATATTTGCGAATACAACGATGAGGGCGCGATGGGGATTATCATCAATAAACCGCTGGAAAACCTTCAGGTTGAAGGCGTACTTGAAAAGCTAAAAATTGAACCCGAACCTCGGGATACCACCATTCGTCTGGATAAACCCGTGTTTATTGGTGGCCCGCTGGCAGATGACCGCGGCTTTATCCTGCATTCCCCGCCGGACAGCTTCGGCTCGAGTATTCGTATTTCCGACGATACGGTGGTTACCACTTCCCGCGACGTGCTGGAAACCTTAGGTACGGCGAAGCAGCCGAAAGAGGTCATTGTGGCACTGGGCTACTCCTCCTGGGAAAAAGGCCAGCTTGAGCAAGAGATTCTGGAAAACTCATGGCTAACGGCACCGGCTTCGGCGGAGATCCTGTTCCATACACCAATCGCGGATCGCTGGCGTGAAGCCGCGCGTCTTATTGGCATCGACATTCATAATATGCCAAGCGAAGCGGGGCATGCCTGATGAGCAGCGGAACCTTAATGGCCTTTGACTTCGGGACCAAAAGTATCGGTGTCGCTATCGGCCAGCGCATTACCGGCACAGCCCGGCCTTTGACCGCGCTTAAAGCGCAGGACGGTACACCGGACTGGAACGCGGTAGAAAAAATCCTGAAAGAGTGGCAACCGGAAGAAGTGGTGGTTGGTTTACCGCTCAATATGGACGGCACCGAGCAACCTCTGACGGCACGCGCCCGCAAATTCGCCAACCGCCTGCACGGCCGCTTTGGGGTGAAGGTTTCTCTGCAGGACGAGCGCCTGAGCACCGTTGAGGCCCGCGCAGGACTGTTCGAACACGGTGGTTTCCGCGCCCTGAACAAAGGCAGCATTGACTCCGCTTCGGCCGTTATCATCCTCGAGAGCTGGTTCGAATATCACCCGTAAAGGAATTAGCTGTTGGGGGCTTCGCTTCCTGCACTCAGCAGCTCATGCCTCGCGGCAATCGCCAGAAAATGGCTGCGGTCCCGGTAGCCTGATGAAGGCTGCTTTACACGGGAATCAATACGGCGCAGCAGCGCGTCCGGCAGCGTGATATTTAATCGCTGCTGTCTTCCTTCCAGCGCAGATAAATCGACATCAACCAGCAGCCATTGCTGGCAGTAGGCGTACTCCGGGTCGACGGCATAAGCAAAAGGCCCGGCATCACGAAGCTGCGTAATATCTTTTCCGCTTTCTACCATTAAATCGACAATCGACAGCACTGCGTCCTGCACCATCGGTGCGATATCAGCCTGGCTATCCGCCGCGGATACGCAGCCAAAGTCATCGTTGCATAGCGCGGGTACAACCAGGCCAAACGCTTCGTTTTCAGTTGCCGGTAACTCTACACCAACAGAAAAAAACATTTTTAACCTCCGGCTGTGCAGGCTAAATCCCTGCCATTTTGCGTATGGATTTGACGGTACCGATGGGCAAATCCTTTTTGGGATGCGGAATGGGGAAAGTTTTTCCGGTTGCGGGCGACCACCAGATCCAGTGACTCCCCCCGGAACGCCTGACGGGTTCACACCCTGCGGCCCTCAATTCCTTAATTAGCTCGGCTGAGGTCATCATGATCTCCCTGGCTGATAAGGAATATACACACCAACACACACAGAAGCAACAAGAGCGTTCAAAGTGGAACCTCCCATGGCCCAATGACTGCCAGGTCGCCCTCGCCAATCCTGCCTTCACGCAGTCGCTGCGCCTCGCTTTGAGCGAAACTTTGCATGCCTTGCTGCTGACCGGTTTGCAGCACGCCAGGCAGTTGATGCGTTTTCCCTTCACGAATCAGGTTTGCCACCGCGGAGGTGTTAACCAGCAGTTCGTAAAGTGCCACCCGACCACCGTCACGAGACGGTACCAGCTTCTGCGCCAGCACGGCTTTAAGGCTCCCGGCAAGCTGGGTGCGAATCAGGCTTTTATCTTGCGCGGGGAACACATCCACCAGACGCTCTACGGCCTGAGCCGCGCCGCGCGTATGCAACGTCGCCAGCACTAAATGCCCTGTTTCTGCCGCAGTCAGCGCAAGGCTTATCGTTTCGCTATCACGCAGCTCCCCCAGCAGGATGACGTCAGGGTCTTCCCTCAGAGCGGCTTTTAAAGCCGAGGCATAGCTTTCACAGTGGCGACCCGGCTCACGCTGCTGAATCAGGCAACGGCCAGAGGAATGAATAAATTCGATGGGGTCTTCCAGCGTCAGCACGTGGCCATCAAGCTGCTGGTTAAGGTGCTTAATCATCGCGGCAAGCGTTGTAGATTTCCCGCTGCCGGTGGCCCCGGTAACCAGTATCAGCCCCTCGCTTTCGCGCAACAACCCGTTAATATGAGCCGGCGTTTTCAATGCTTCCAGCGTCGGGCAAGACGACGCGAGCAATCTCAGCGCCAACGAGTGCCCTTCCCGGTGCAAAAAGGCATTTCCCCTTAACCTTACGCCGCTCGCAAGCGTAAGGGAAAAGTCCAGCTGCCCGGCGCGTTTGAGCTGTGACTTCTGCTCTTCATTAAGCCATGCGTCAATCACCTCTTCGACTGCTGGTGCAGCCTCCGGGCACAGCGCCAACCTGCCGCGCTTTCGCCAGCGTGCCGCCTGGCGTGCGCACAGGTGTAGATCGGAGACATTATGCTTTACACTAAGGGCCACAATTTCTTCGATATCCATATCACTTCCAACGATCATGAATGAGATAGCGCACAATCTGGCACAGGTTCACGGGAAAATCTCAGCCGCGGCGGCACGCTGCGGCAGAAGTCCTGAAGAAGTTACTCTGCTTGCAGTCAGCAAAACTAAGCCTGCGAGCGCCATCGCAGAAGCGATCGCCGCCGGGCAGCGTGCCTTTGGCGAAAACTATGTGCAAGAAGGCGTGGATAAAATTCACCACTTCTCTGAGCAGGGTGTGGATGGACTGGAATGGCACTTTATCGGGCCGCTGCAGTCGAACAAAAGTCGCCTGGTAGCGGAGAATTTTGACTGGTGTCATACGGTCGATCGGCTGCGTATTGCCAGCAGATTAAGCGAGCAGCGCCCGTCAACGCGACCGCCGCTAAACGTGCTGATTCAAATCAATATCAGCGACGAAAACAGTAAATCCGGCATCGCGTTAAGCGAACTGGCCCCCCTGGCCGCTGAAGTAGCGGCCTTACCGGGTTTGACGCTGCGGGGATTGATGGCTATTCCTGCACCGGAACCGGATTATGAGTGCCAGCTTGCCGTTTGCCGTAAAATGGCAGAGGCCTGGAATGCACTCAAAGACCGCTATACAACGGTCGATACGTTGTCTCTCGGCATGACCGATGACATGGAAGCCGCGATTGCCGCAGGCAGCACCATGGTGCGCATTGGAACCGCTATTTTCGGCGCGCGGGATTATTCCGCTCGTTAATCACCATTATTTTTGAGGAACACCATGCTAACGTTGACTTTTTTGGTCAAAACCCTGATTGAGCTGTACGTAATGGTGCTGCTTATCCGCATCTGGATGCAGTGGGCACGCTGTGATTTCTATAATCCGTTTGCCCAGTTTATTGTCAAAATCACTCAGCCAGTTGTTGGGCCGCTTCGCCGCGTGCTTCCGTCAATTGGGCCTATCGATACATCATCACTTCTTGTGGCATTTATCCTTACCACCCTGAAATTCCCGATCCTGTTGCTGATCCAGTCTGGCGGGCTGTCGCTCGATCCCTTCAATTTAGTGATTGGCGTCCTGTCGCTGCTGAAGTCTGCCGGGACACTGGTGTTCTGGGTGATTATTGTCCGCTCTCTGATGAGCTGGATAAGCCAGGGCCGAAGCCCAATTGAATACGTGCTCATGCAGATGACCGAGCCAATGATGGCGCCGATTCGCCGTATTTTGCCAGCCATGGGTGGCATTGATTTCTCGGCGATGGTGGTTATTCTGATCCTCTACGCGCTGAACTATCTCGGCATGGATCTGTTCCCGGGTCTCTGGTACGCGCTTTGAATCCAGTGACCCAACTGCCCGATGGGCTGGTGCTGCGGCTGTATATCCAGCCGAAGGCCAGCCGTGACAGTCTGGTCGGTGTACATGGCGACGAATTAAAAGTTGCCATCACCGCGCCGCCGGTTGACGGTCAGGCGAACGCCCACCTGGTTAAATATCTGGCAAAGCAGTTCCGGGTCGCTAAAGGCCAGGTGGTTATCGAGAAAGGTGACCTTGGCCGTCATAAGCAAGTTAAAATTATCGACCCACAGCAGATCCCGACGGAAGTCGCGGCATTGATTGAACCCCTCGAATAACGACAGGACTGGCTATGCAAAAAGTCGTATTAGCTACCGGTAACGCCGGTAAAGTGCGTGAACTCGCCGATTTACTGGCGGATTTTGGCCTCGATGTGGTCGCGCAAACCGAGCTAAACGTGGAGTCGGTAGAAGAGACCGGCCTGACCTTTATTGAGAACGCCATTCTCAAGGCCCGCCATGCGGCTAAAGTGACCGGACTTCCGGCGCTGGCCGACGACTCTGGCCTGGCGGTCGATGCTCTGGGCGGCGCACCGGGTATCTACTCCGCACGCTATGCGGGCGAAGATGCGAGTGACCTGCAGAATCTCGAAAAGCTTCTGCAGGCGCTGAAAGGCGTGCCGGACGATAAACGCCAGGCTCAATTCCACTGCGTACTGGTCTATATGCGTCACGCGGAAGACCCAACGCCGCTGGTGTTCCACGGCTGCTGGCCGGGTGTGGTTACTCACGCACCCGCCGGTCAAGGTGGCTTTGGCTACGATCCTATTTTCTATGTTCCGTCCGAGGGAAAAACCGCGGCGGAGCTGACCCGTGATGAAAAGCGCGCGATTTCCCACCGTGGGCAAGCGCTGAAACTGTTACTGGAAGCAATGCGTAATGGCTAATTTGCCACCTCTGAGTCTCTACATTCACATCCCGTGGTGCGTACAGAAGTGCCCGTACTGTGACTTCAATTCCCACGCGCTAAAAGGCGACGTGCCGCACGACGAATATGTAAGCCATCTGCTACGCGATCTCGATCGCGACGTACCGCTGGCTCAAGGACGTGAAATAAAGACCATTTTTATTGGTGGTGGTACCCCAAGCCTGCTGTCCAGCGAAGCAATGCAAACGCTCCTGGACGGCGTACGCTCGCGCTTAACGCTTGCGGATGATGCGGAAATCACCATGGAAGCCAACCCCGGCACGGTTGAAGCTGACCGCTTTGTAGGCTACCAGAAAGCGGGCGTGAACCGTATTTCCATCGGTGTGCAGAGCTTTAGCGAGCCCAAACTAAAGCGCCTTGGCCGTATTCATGATTCAGGTGAAGCTAAGCGTGCCGCAAACCTGGCAAGCAGCCTGGGTCTGCGGAGTTTTAACCTGGACTTAATGCATGGCCTGCCGGATCAGTCCCTGGAAGAGGCGCTTGACGACCTGCGCCAGGCCATTGCTCTTAATCCTCCGCATCTGTCCTGGTATCAGCTGACTATCGAGCCGAATACGCTCTTTGGCTCACGTCCGCCAAAGCTGCCGGATGACGACGCATTGTGGGATATCTTCGAGCAGGGCGACAAACTGCTCACCGAAGCAGGCTACCAGCAATACGAAACTTCCGCCTATGCGAAGCCGGGCTACCAGTGCCAGCACAACCTGAACTACTGGCGCTTTGGCGACTATCTGGGGATTGGCTGTGGCGCACACGGTAAAATCACTTTCCCGGACGGGCGCATTACGCGCACGGCAAAAACGCGTCACCCACGCGGCTATATGGAAGGAAAATATCTCGACCGCCAGCATGATGTGGCGCAGGAAGATAAACCGTTCGAGTTCTTTATGAACCGCTTCCGCCTGTTGGAAGCCGCGCCACGCAGCGAGTTCACGCTCTATACCGGCTTAGATGAAGCGACGATTCGCCCGCAGCTGAATGAGGCGATGGTAAAAAACTATATGACTGAGACGGATGAGTACTGGCAGATAACCGAGCACGGGAAGCTGTTTTTGAATTCCCTGCTGGAGCTGTTTTTAGCTGACGAGGCGTGAGTCGTTTAACCCTCCCCCCGGCACTCTCCCTGGAAAGGAGAGGGAGAAAACCATCGTAGCACCCTCTCCCCTGTGGGGAGAGAGTTAGGGTGAGGGGAAAATTACTTCAGCGTGCCCACAAGACCTTTGCGCTGATTTTCCAGGGACACCACACGGTTGCATACCTCGTGGCCGAACTGCTCAAAATCAGCCTGCTGATTATTCCATTCATTCTGAATCGCCGTTTGCAGGCCCCCCAGACTTCCCAGCACGCCCTGAAGCGGGTTGCCGCCGCCTTTCAGCACCGCCTGCGCGCCCATCTCATTAATGCTGTCCTGCAAAATGCCGCCCAGCGCCTGATTCACCAGCTGTTGACCATCAGCACGTACCCGATCGATAGCTTTATAGTGAAACGTCAGGCCATCCTGGCGATGTTCAATAATGCGGTTCATCTGATCTTTCAGCTGAGCATCCAGCTTGGTCAGGCGGCCGCGCATGCTGCTGCTCTCCCCGACCTGCTTCGCAATGATGCCGTCCAGCGCTACGCGGCTTTTTTCTACTCGGGAACGAGCACCGTTATCAATCCACGGTAAATCCGTGCGTAATGCTTTTTGGTAATTCAACGCCTGCTGGCGCTGTCCGGCGCTCAACGTCTTCTGAGCGCCGTTGTATTTGACGCTGCCGTCAGGCGCAATCACCAGATTGCCGTTTTCACCAACAACCTGAACGGACTGCGGGCTAATGACCACGTCATCGCGTGGATTTACGCTGCACTGGTAGTCAGCATGCGCAGAAGCAGCGGTGACCAGTAGCGCGCCTAAAAGAACCTTACGGATCATATTTTCTCCTGAAAAATCAGCTCCTGAAAAAAAGGCCGGTTAATTAACCAGCCCGTTTTTTGCTAAAGCTTAGTCCCACCAGACGTCGAACAGATCGCTAATGCGAACATCTTCGAGCTTGCGGTCTTCTAACCATTTACGCACCAGCGCCTGATGCTCTTCGGTGCATTTACCAATCTCTTCCATGCACACCAGGCCTTCCCAGACCAGGTAACCGCTGCCGTCAAACGCCAGCTTGTTCGGCGCAATCACTTCGGCGATCAGTTCATCAACGGTTTTATCGATTTGCTCTTCGGAAGTGCCCTCCGGGAAGCGCCAGGCAATCGAGAATCCCAGTTCCTGGAACTCTTCAATATGCATTTTCTTACGCAGACGACGGCTACGATTCTTTGCCATTATTTCACCCTCTCGAACATTAAGTCCCATACGCCGTGGCCAAGACGATGGCCACGTTGTTCAAATTTGGTCACCGGACGTGAGTCCGGACGCGGTACGTAGTCGTTACTCTCCGACTGGTTTTTATACCCTTCGATAGAGGACATCACTTCGAGCATATGTTCGGCATAAGGTTCCCAGTCGGTTGCCATATGGAACACGCCGCCCAGCTTCAGCTTACGCTTAACAAGGTCAGCAAACGGTACCTGAACGATACGGCGTTTATTATGACGTGCTTTATGCCATGGATCAGGGAAAAACAGCTGAACCATGTTCAAAGAATTGTCAGGAATCATGTTTTCCAGCACTTCCACCGCGTCGTGGCACATCACACGGAGGTTCTCAACGCTGGCTTCATGCGCGGTGCTCAGGCAGGCGCCCACGCCCGGTGAGTGCACTTCGATGCCGAGGTAGTTGTGCTGAGGATTGGTTTCCGCCATGGCTACCAGCGAAGTACCCATACCAAAACCGATTTCCAGCGTGACCGGCGCTTCGCGGCCAAAAATCTTGGTCAAATCGGCAGGTTCGGCCTGGAATTCAACGCCCATCACCGGCCAGTAGTTATCCAGCGCGTGCTGCTGACCTTTCGTCAGTCGCCCCTGGCGACGGACAAAGCTGCGGATACGGCGCAGCACACGGCCTTCTTCATTAAATTCCGGTGAAATGACGTCATTCTTCATGGTTTTCTTAACGCTTCGCTTAGTGTTCGGGAAACGGGCATTATCCAAAGTTAAGGGTGAGAAGCAAGCACCGGAAAGTTCCGGTTTACAGCTTTACGGCTCTGTGCTGGAATCGGCACCCTTATTACACCATTGCCGGATATCCCGCGTTGACGATGCAAGCACCTCAATTTGCCCAACAAGTACTCGACTGGTACCACAAATATGGGCGTAAAACCCTGCCGTGGCAGCAGGAGAAAACGCCTTATAAAGTATGGCTCTCTGAAGTGATGTTGCAACAAACTCAGGTCGCGACGGTTATTCCCTACTTTGAGCGCTTTATGGCGCGCTTCCCCACCGTTACCGATCTTGCTCAAGCGCCGTTGGATGAAGTGCTGCATCTGTGGACCGGTTTGGGCTATTACGCCCGCGCCCGTAATCTGCATAAAGCCGCGCAACAGGTTGCCGATAAACACGGTGGCGTTTTCCCACAAGCGTATGAAGAAGTCGCGGATTTGCCGGGCGTTGGACGCTCAACCGCAGGCGCAATTTTGTCTCTTTCACTGGGTAAGCACTTCCCTATTCTCGACGGCAACGTTAAGCGTGTGCTCGCCCGTTGCTATGCGGTGCCGGGCTGGCCGGGTAAAAAAGAGGTCGAAAAACGCCTGTGGGAGATAAGTGAGCAGGTCACACCCGCACAGGGCGTTAGCCAGTTTAACCAGGCCATGATGGATCTGGGTGCCATGGTCTGCACACGTTCAAAACCTAAGTGTGAGCTTTGCCCCCTGAGCAACGGCTGCATAGCCTATGCTAACCACACTTGGGCCAACTACCCAGGCAAAAAGCCAAAAGTGACGCTGCCGGAACGCACCGGCTATATGCTGATGATGCAGCAAGGCAATGAGGTATTCCTCGCCCAGCGTCCGGCGGTGGGGCTGTGGGGAGGGTTATTTTGCTTCCCGCAATTCTCTGACGAGCAGGAACTGCATAACTGGCTGGAGCAACGCGGTATTCCTGCTGATAATCTCACGCAGTTAACCGCCTTTCGCCATACCTTTAGTCATTTCCACCTGGATATTGTGCCTATGTGGCTTCCGGTGTCGTCCCTGGGCGGCTGCATGGATGAAGGCACCGCTCTCTGGTATAACTTAGCCCAGCCACAATCTGTCGGGCTGGCCGCTCCCGTAGAGCGCCTGCTACAACAATTACGTGCCGAACCGGTTACCTTAGCTCCCGTTCGCGCCGAAGAAGAGGAATAGTCATGAGCAGAACGATTTTTTGTACTTACCTGCAGCGCGATGCTGAAGGCCAGGATTTCCAGCTCTACCCTGGTGAGCTGGGCAAGCGTATCTATAACGAAATATCCAAAGAAGCCTGGGCACTGTGGCAGGCCAAGCAAACTATGCTTATCAATGAAAGAAAAATGAGCATGATGAACCCGGAGCACCGCAAAGAGCTGGAAAACGAGATGGTCAACTTCCTGTTTGAAGGGAAAGAGGTCCATATCGAAGGCTTCACCCCGCCAGACAAACAGTAATCGTCGGCACCTTTTTGCAAACACAACACGCATACACGGAATGATGAAAAAATTTCTCGCGCTGGCTCTCGTGGCCCCGTTGCTGATCTCCTGTTCCAGTAAAAAAAACGACGACGCCTATAACGACGCGTTTATCAAGGACACCAACGGGTTCGATATTTTGATGGGGCAATTTGCCAATAACATTGAAAATATCTGGGGTATCAAAGAAGTCCTGATCGCAGGCCCGAAAGATTACGTCAAATATACTGACCAGTATCTGACACGTAGCCACATTAACTTCGACGAAGGTACCATCACCGTTGAGACCATCGCGGGAACCGATCCGGCCGCGCATCTGCGCCAGGCGATCGTTACCACCCTGCTGATGGGTGACGATCCTGGCTCAATTGACCTCTATTCTGACGCCAACGACGTCCTGATTTCCAAAGAGCCATTCCTTTATGGGCAGGTCGTGGATAACACAGGCCAGCCGATTCGCTGGGAAGGCCGGGCGACAAAGTTTGCTGACTACCTGCTGCAAACACGTCTGCAGAAGCGCAGCACCGGGCTGAAAATCGTCTACAGCGTCACCATCAATCTTGTGCCTAACCACCTCGACAAACGTGCCCATAAGTACCTTGGCATGGTGCGTAAAGCCTCGAAAAAATACGGCGTAGAAGAGTCGCTGATCCTGGCGATCATGCAGACGGAATCGAGCTTTAACCCGTATGCGGTAAGCCATGCGGATGCGCTGGGCCTGATGCAGGTCGTCCAGCACAGCGCCGGGGTTGATGTGTTTAAGGCTCAGGGAAAATGGGGTAAACCAAGCCGCAGCTTCCTGTTCGATCCGGAAAGCAATATCGATACCGGTACGGCTTATCTGGCGATTCTGCAGAACAGCTATCTTGGGCAGATTGATAACCCAACGTCACGTCGCTATGCGGTGATTACCGCTTATAACGGCGGTGCTGGCAGCGTCCTGCGCGTGTTTTCAAACGACAAAACTCAGGCATTCAGCCTGATTAACAGCATGGGGCCGGGAGACGTCTACCAGACGCTGACAACGCGGCACCCTTCCGCTGAGTCTCGTCGTTATCTGTATAAGGTGAATACCGCGCAGAAGAGTTACCGTCGGCGCTAGTTTATCCTCACCCTAACCCTCTCCCTAAAAGGGAGAGGGGATTTTTACCTTATTTTCTCCCTCGCCCCCTTGGGGAGAGGGCCGGGGTGAGGGGGCATTCCCTCTTACTTCAACATATAGCCGTACAGCCGCTTAATACCGTCCGCATCCGTCTCACTGTAAACGCCCTGCAGCTCAGGCGAGAAGCCCGGCAGCATGTTCACGCCCTCTTCCAGCGCGAGGAAATAACGCAGCGCCGCCCCGCCCCATACTTCTCCCGGCACCACACAAAGCACGCCTGGTGGATAAGGCAATGCCCCTTCCGCCGCGATACGTCCTTCGGCCTCGCTCAGGCGCACCAGCTCCACGTTGCCACGAATAAACTCGATGTTGGCGTCCTGCGGGTTCATCACCACGGCAGGCAGGCTTTGCTTGCGGAACATCGCCTTCTGCAGCTCTTTAACTTCAAAGCTCACGTACAGGTCGTGCATCTCCTGGCAAAGCTGACGCAGCGTGTAGCCTTTGTAGCGCACCGGGTATTTCTGATAAATCGTTGGCAGCACGTCCGCCAGCGGCGTGTCGTCCTCGATGTGCTGTTCAAACTGCGCCAGCATCGCCACCAACTGAGCCATTTTCTCGGCGCTTTCTGCCGGAGTAAGCAGGAACAGGATCGAGTTAAGATCCGATTTCTCCGGCACAATGCCGTTCTCACGCAGATAGTTAGCAAGGATCGCCGCGGGCACACCGAACTCGGTATAGCTGCCGGTTTGTGGATCAATACCCGGCGTGGTTAACAGCAGCTTGCAGGGATCGACAAAGTATTCGTCTTTCGCATAGCCTTCAAAACCGTGCCAGCGCTCGCCCGGCTCAAAGCTGAAGAAACGGCGCTCCTGAGCGATCTTCTCCGTCGGATGATCCTGCCACGGGCGCCCGGCCACCTCCGGCGGAATAAACGGCTTGATCATCTTACAGTTGGCGATAATCGCCTTGCGGGCCTCAATGCCCATTGCCACGCATTCCGCCCACAGGCGACGGCCGCTTTCCCCCTCATGAATCTTGGCGTTTATGTCCAGCGCGGCAAACAGCGGATAGAACGGGCTGGTTGAGGCATGGAGCATAAAAGCATTGTTCAGCCGCTTGTGCGGGCAGAAGCGCGCCTGGCCCCTAAGGTGGTTATCTTTCTTATGGATCTGCGAGGTCTGGGAGAACCCGGCCTGCTGCTTGTGAACCGACTGGGTAACAAAGATCCCCGGATCGTTTTCGTTCAGATCCAGCAGCAGCGGCGAACAGTCCGCCATCATCGGTATAAACTGCTCGTAGCCGACCCATGCCGAGTCGAAGAGGATGTAATCGCACAGATGGCCGATGTTATCCACCACCTGGCGGGCGTTATAAATCGTGCCGTCATAGGTACCTAGCTGGATAACCGCCAGGCGGAACGGCCTTGCTTCCTGGGCACGCTCGGGCGCCACTTCCGCAATCAGCTCCCGCAGGTATTTCTCATCAAAACAGTGCGCGTCAATGCCGCCGATAAAGCCAAAGGGATTACGGGAAGCTTCCAGGTAAACCGGCGTCGCACCGGCCTGGATGAGCGCCCCGTGGTGGTTTGATTTGTGGTTGTTGCGGTCAAATAACACCAGGTCACCGCGCGTCAGCAGCGCGTTGGTCACCACTTTGTTCGCCGCAGAAGTGCCGTTAAGCACGAAATAGGTTTTGTCAGCATGGAAGATCTTAGCGGCAAACTTCTGCGCGTGCTTGGCGGAGCCTTCGTGAATCAATAAATCCCCGAGTTTGACGTCGGCGTTACACATGTCGGCACGGAACACGTTCTCACCGAAGAAATCATAAAACTGACGCCCCGCCGGATGCTTTTTGAAGAACTCACCGTGTTGATGACCGGGGCAGGCGAAGGTGCTGTTATCCATCGCAACATACTTTGTCAGCGTGTTGAAGAACGGCGGCAGCAGGTCTTCCTCGTAATCACTGGCCGCGGTTTCCAGCTCCAGATAATCCTGCGCTTTCCCGGTTATCACGCCGGTTACCGCAGGCAAGCCGTCAACGGCAACTTCGCTAAAAATGAACACCGGCAGATTGAAACCCGTGCGTTTAAGCAAAGCCAGAATACCGCTGCGGCTATCCGCAACGGAAATGACAACTGCCGCCACATCGGTGAAGTCAGTATCGTCAAGCGTGACCACTTCGCGATGCGTTGAGAGTAATGCAGCCACATCGTGGCTGGCGGCAATTTTCAGTGATTTCATAAGCACAAATCCCCGTCTTCAAGGATGAGTGAGTGCCAACCGGCACGGCAAAGGGAAGATTCCCCGGTGAAGGCGTTCTGAGGGTCTTAGGGTGTGAATCCACTTCGACCGCCAGACATCAGTAAAATCAGGCAATCCCTGACCTTACTGATATCCTGCAGCGAGCATACGTTGCCCTCACCGCATGGTGAGCAAGGGACTTCGAAAGGTAATCACGGCAAGGAGGAGCGCCATCCCGAAAGATGCGTGGGAATTGAGAGTGAACATCAAGGCGCCCCGTAGTGGATGAGAAATTGGCGCAATCATGGCACCTTCTGCCATGGGGTTCAACCTGAAGTCTGTAACAGTCCGCACATAAATCACGCAAACGAGCCGTACGGTGCAACAAAGCCATTGACGCGGAATGGGGTTTACGGTTTAATGCGCCCCGTTGCCCGGATAGCTCAGTCGGTAGAGCAGGGGATTGAAAATCCCCGTGTCGGTGGTTCGATTCCGCCTCCGGGCACCACGCATCGAAGCACGCTGGTCAGGAAATGAGAAACCTGACGGGCGTTAATACAGAGGTTCAGAAATAGATGCAGGCGTGGTGATTATTCCTATACACACCCTGACATTGAAAAATGAAACCCTCTCGGAAGGACGCCTGTGTTCGAGCACAGGTGTCCTTTTCTCGATCACTGATGATTTTTACAGCTTACCTAAATTATGTCAAGGCGTGACAGGGACTCAATCTCTTGCCTCGTCCATATACAGGGACAGCTCCTCCTCCAGTGCCTTCCCCGTTACCTCAATGTCAATCTCGACATACTCCATTGTCGTCGCGACGCTACGGTGCCCAAGCAACCCTTTAACCATCGCCAGATTGCGATCCGGTGATTTCATCATCTCGGTGGCCAGCGTATGCCGGAAACGGTGCGGTGAAACGACAAAACCGCACTCTTTTGATAACCGACGGAAAAATGAGCGAACCTGTTGAATAGCCGGTTCAGATGGCAGCTCTGCAACCGGTCCGGTAAAACGTGCAACCTCGAACAGACAATCAACCGGTCTGGCACCAAGCGCGAGGGCCTTCTCCACCAGTATTCGCATTCGCTCGCGCGCAAAACGAACTATCGGCACCTGCCACTCCCGATGAGTCTTACTCCCTTCCTTACACAACAGCATGGAGTAATTAATCAGATCAACATCCATGAGCCGGATATGCAGCAGTTGATTCTGCCGCATCCCCGTCGAACGTAAAACATCAATTACCGTTCGCCAGTACCACACCGGCAATAACGCGCATGTTTGCTTTCTGTCCGCCAGTACTTCTTCCTGAGCGGCAAAGTGATCCAGCACCAGATTGATGCGCACAAGCTGATCGCGACTGAGCGTTTTTTTTCGCTTATTGCCCACTGGTACCTGAGTTTCATTCAATGGATTTTCAGTGAGTGCCAGCCACTTTTTCCTGATACCCTGATGGTATAACGCCCGCAGATGACGCACTTTGTTATTCCAGGTACTGGCGGTGAGCTCACGCGCCAGCATATCCCGGCGCCAGAGCAGAAAATCACGGTGCTTCACCTCATCCGGCAACACTGCTTCCCCGATAAACTTACGAAATACCTTCACGACCCGGCGATAACTTTTCTCCGTTTCCGGGCGCAGTGCTTTTGAGAAAAAGTACTCATCAAGTAACGTATCCCAGTCCATCAGTCTTTCTTTTCTCATTGCTTATCTGCTCCCATTCACATAAAGACACATGACCTTACTCTGCATGAATACTCACCGTCACGGCATCACCAGAACCGGGCTGTCACCGGGTGCGGTTTTGCCGCGGTAAAGCAGGCTTGCTTTAATGAGATACCCTTTCGTACGTTTATGCGGACCCGTACTGCCCGATACTTTATAAAGATGTGCAAACCAGAAACGCTTTCCCCTGACGCGACGATGTCGGTCAAGGCGTTCAAAGGCATCCTGCACCACCTCCCTCTGCTCTCCACCCGGCGCAGACTGTTTGAGATAAAGATAAAAAATCCCGGGAACATCAAGAAACACAAACCCTGAGACCAGATGGACGCGAGCCTCAGCCGTATTTACGGCGATGCCACCGCTGTTAAGACCATCAGCAAGCCATTGCCAGAATATTTCACCCGAATTTGGGGCGGCATCTGAAGTCGTGGCCGGCCGACTCTGTTCTTCCGGAGGCACTGGCCGACACAACGGCGCAGCCACTACGTTAAGGGGGTTCTGCACCAGCGTGGCCGTTTCGTGAACGTTCGCCTCAGTCACACCTGGTTTATTTTCCGTTGCCGTACCCTGTGCGCGTGCAGAGGCCTGGCGGTCAACATCCGTGATCTTTCCTTCCTGAATGTTGCCATCTTTCTTTTGCAGATCCGGCGTGGCTGGTGCTGAAATGTCTGCGGCCATCAACGACAGTAGCGCCAGTGTTTCGTCGTCCGTATCAGCTGCTGGCCCTGACACCACTGTTATCTCAGCCAGCGGTCTGTCATTCGCCGGTGTATCTAACGCTGAGCTCAGGTGTAATTCAGCAACAGACTGGGGAGCCCTAGATGTGATCCCAGCCTGATGCTCATTACCCGACAGGTCGTGATCGGCTGCTGGCAGGTTATTTACCGGAGTGGACAGGAGAACATCAGAGGGTGCAGCCTTAATTTGAGGGGCACCCGGATTACATGGCGATAAGGTGGCAGGACTGGCTGCCGTTAATGCAGGCGGGAGCATCACGGACAAGTTACCTCCCCCCGCCAGTTTCACGGCCTCACGTACCAGCTCATCAATCACCGACAGCGGCCCTGGTTGTCTTGCAACGGTCAGCGTCAGGGCATTCACCGCGGCCGGCAGCGTCGACAGCCACGCCAGAGCCCCGGCCGGCAGCAACCGTGCGGCTGTCAGTGCACTCTGGCATGCTGAGAGTTCAGTCCGGAGTTGGCTGACATGAAAACGAAAACGGAACGGTTCATCCGGCACCGTTATGCCCGGCAGCCAGGCCCGCCCACTCTGGTATTCTCCTTCAAACTGGCTGAGCAGCGGGAGAAAATGGAACAGCCCCGCATAAAACACCACCGTATTCCACAGCACGTTTTGCGCCGCCTGCTCTTCCGGCGCTGCGCCCGGCGGCAGCATATGGCCTTTGGCCAGACGCACGGCAAAGGTAGTGGTGCGCAGCATGACTTCAACCAGTCCTCCTTCCAGGGCATATTCCCCCCGTGGTGCCGCCGGCAGCGTCTGCATCAGCGACACCAGTGAGTGCAGCGGCTGCAGCCAGAAGCTTTCATACAGGTCTTTCGGTAACGCGCAGCTTTCCCACAGCTGCTGCAGGCACTGTTTGCGCGAAGGGGGAGCGAGAAGCTCTGCGGCCGTGCGCGGCATAAAATAGCCTGCAATTTCCAGGGAAGAATGCAGGTTCGCAACATTCTGCTCCGTTTCATTTCCTGCACCGCCAAACAGCTGCCTGATTACCTTCAGCATGACGTGTCCCCGAACTGTGGTTCGTCGGTGCTGTCATTATTTGCGGTGCCTGCGGTGGATTCGTCACCGCCATCCGCTGATAGCAGTATTTGCAGCAGCTCATTAATCACAAGCATGCGGCGTGCCCGGGTCACAGCGACATACAGTAAATTGGTTTCATCGGTGCGCTCTGCTGCAGTCATCAGCGGGTCCGTAATATCGGCGAAGTCATCGTCCAGCATCACCACTGGCCACTCAAGCCCTTTGCTGCGGTGCGCGGTTGAAACAGTCACCTGTGCCTGACATTCATCCGTCACGGCATGTTCACGCATTACCTGCAGCTTCTGCGGTAACGGAAAGTACTGGTCCAGCAGCCGCAGCGCCTGATTCATCTCAGCATCTCTGGTTGCCCTGGCCACCGCGATGTATTCGTCAAAATCCCGGTAATCGCGCCCGAGCTGCGGCGACTGCATGCGCTCCGGCATATCTGCTGAAAACCAGAACAGGTCTTCCAGCTCCCCGGTTTTGTAGCCGTCAATGCCGCCGACCCAGAACACCTTTTTGCCGTCCAGGCTCGCCTGCAGTGCGGCACCGATAACACCGGCTACGGTCCGGCTCAGTATGGCGCGATGCCCTTGCTCAGCTTCTTCTGGCAGGGACTCCACCACGCAGTCCTCACCACCGTTCCCCACGACCTGATGCGCCTCCCCCTGGCGGGCCAGCAGCAGGTTAGCTACCCTGGCTACGGCAGGGCCAAAGCGAAAACTGTGGGTAAGAAAAAGCCGGTCGGCATCGGCCAGCAGCGGCGCATCAAGGGCATTTTCGGCTCCGCGGAAACGGTAGATTTGCTGATGACGGTCGCCGACCAGCACCACGTTGCAGGACTGGGTCAGCACCAGCGCCTGCGTCACCGGGTTGGCATCCTGTGCCTCATCGAACAGCAGCGTCTGCCAGCGCTCAGATAAATCGGGCAGGGAGAGCTGATACAGCTTGAGGTAAACGTCGTGCGTGACCGGGAGGGTGCCATCCTGGCGGGCCGACTCGCGCCACAGCTGCTGCGCGGCAGTCAGTATCTTCTCTGCCGACAGGCCGCTGCGCTCATCCTCAGCGGGCAGGTGCTGAAGACTGATTTCAGTATCCGCGCTGCTGAGAAAAGCACTGAGCGTGGCGACAGCCATGCGGGCCAACGGCCAGTAGCGGGTGTTGAGCTGACGGGCAGCGTCGGTAATGCGCAGGTTACCGGCCAGACGTCGTTGATAGTGGCGGCCAAACCCGGGCCAGGCCAGCTGGTGAGAGGTCCGGCATTCAACATTGAACGGAAATTTTTGCTCAGCTTCATCCCTGACCGCCCGGTTATAAGCCAGGTACAGCATCCTGCTGTCAGGATTGGCGAGTGCGTAACGCACCAGCGTGGAGGTTTTCCCCGTGCCGGCGAACGCGCTGACCACCAGACGGTATCCCGCCCAGCCGATAACAGCCGCCTGTTCAGGCGTATCAGAATATGACATCAGCAACGCTCCATAGTTACCCGACCAGCCATCATACTGGGCCGGTCATAACGTCATGCGCTACGGGAAAACCTTTTCCCGCGGGAATAAATTTATTTTTCCTGATTTATTTAAGCTGGTGCTATCACGAAACCATGAAATTCAGCCGCATATTTTATTACTCAATATAAAAAAAAACAAAAAAGTGCAGATCTGCTATATAAATTTATTTTTTTGGTGGTTCCCTAGTGTTGCCATGTTACCTGGTGTTTAGCGTATCGTTGATATCCGTTTGACTGTTTATAATACGGTTAAATTAGCTACAGCGCCCCAGAAAGTCAACACAAAAAAATACACAACGATGCAAAATATGCATCCACAATTGGCAATTATTAAACAATCTATTGATTAAGATTGATAATTTTTTATGCAACAACAACACACAAAACAATGCGATTTGTTTCTTTATATGCTATCTTTTTGCACTAGATCGTCAGGATAAAGAAAATATATTAAAATTTTATGTTTTGATGCCCCCCCAACCAAGGAAGATCTTTGATGAAAGTTTCTGGATTACAAAGAAAAGAGAACATAATTAACAACATAGAGTATTTGATAAAGAGCCGCGGCGAAACCAAGGCTTCTTTTGCCAACCGTACAGGGGTGACGCGTGCAACATTATATAAAATTCTTGAGGGCAAGGTCAGTAACGTTCAGCATTCAACCATAACCCGAATCGCTGACTTTTTTGGTGTTTCCTGTGAAGTCATTGAAAACAGTGATCTCGAACATATTGAATCCATCGAGAAAACCTTATCGCCGCAGGGTGATAAAAATCCAGCAGCCATCCCCGTCATCCCACAGTCTGAGTTTGTAGCACATATGGAAAACAGGATTGGACACCTTGTCACTCAGTATCCCCTTACCTGGTATTTCGGAGATGTGTCAAACATGATTGCCCTGCTAGTAGAAAAGAATATTGAAAATATATTCCACCCAGGAGATATATTAATAATAAAGCGAAAATCCATCCCAGAAAAAAAACAACTCGCACTCTTTCACTCAGAAGGGAAAGGTATTTTCTTTAAAAAGGACAGTATTTCAGTTAGTCACACTCATTTACCCGGCGAATTATTACTTGGGGCTGTAGTAGAAGAGAGAATTATGTAAACAATCCAGAAATATTTAAGGATGAATATTATATGCATCATAATAAAAAATACAAACTTACCGGATTTGAACGCTCGGATACTATAACAGCTAACGTTATGGTTATCGCAACGGGAAAATCTATGACTATCGGGTTGTCGGAGCTTGAAAGTAGTACAATAACTGATGATTTTAACAGAAATGAACTCAAAGCGCTCTATCGTCGGCTATATAGTGAAACAGATACTGTAACTTCCTATGAACTGGGCGACAGACATGAACGTTCTTGGTACGCCTATTTAATTATTAGCCTTATATTAACTGTGGTCTATATCCTTTGTACTGTGAGCGGTGTAAAACCGGTGCACCTGCCAGTATTCAACTTTATCATTCCCCCTGCAATATTTTTCTACCCGGTATCATTTATACTGGTTGATATTCTCAACGAATTCTATGGTCTGAAAATGGCCAGGAGAACAATTTTCATATCCTTCATAGCAAATATGTTTTTTGTCACTGGATTATGGTTTACCAGTACAATCCCGGCGTTACCAGAGTGGGAACTGGCCGCATCTTACACGTCTTTCGTTAACAGTATTATTTCTGTACTTTTTGCTTCATCAGTTTCTTATCTGGTTTCTGAAAACATCAATTCATTTTTATTATGTAAAATAAAAGAACTGACCAATTCCAGATATCTTTTCATTCGTGTCATTACCAGTACCGTGATGGCATCAGCAATTGATAGCATCATATTTTGCATGCTGGCATTTTACAACGTGCTAAGCATGGATGTAATAAAAACAATGATAGCGTCTCAGTTTATCATAAAATTAGTTTATGCCATTGTCGGTGTCGGACCTATCTACGCAACGCGTGAATTATTCAGACGTTACATCAACTCACAAAACAGAAAGGAATGCTTATGAAAATTAAAGGTGAAATTACGTTGTTGGGTAATACAACAGAGTATATTCAGCAATACACTCCTGAATTGCTTGAAGCACTACCACGTTCGAGAAACCGGAGTTCGATAGGTATTGAACCCGATAGCCTGCCATTTTCAGGTTTTGATTTATGGACAGGATTTGAGCTTTCATGGTTAAACAAAAAAGGTAAACCGGTTGTTGCCATTGCAGAATTTGTGATCCCTGCAACAAGCCGCAATATGATCGAATCAAAATCATTCAAACTGTACCTCAATAGCTTCAATCAATCTAAGTTCAGCACGACAGAGGAAGTCATATCAACATTAGTTAAGGATCTTAGCCGGGCTGCGGATGGTGATGTTAAGGTAAAAATTTTTACTGAACCTGATCTCTACCCACAGACCATCGCCACCCTGCCGGGAAATTGCATTGATCAGCTGGACATCAGTGTCGACAATTATGATTTTAATCCTGAATACCTCATCGATGCCACCGACACTGAAAATGTAAGTGAGACACTCTCCTCTAATTTGTTAAAATCTAACTGTCTGGTCACCAACCAGCCAGACTGGGGAAGTGTGATAATCACTTATGAAGGAAAAAAAATTAATCAGGAGAAATTACTTCGCTACATTATATCATTCAGAATGCATAATGAGTTTCATGAACAATGCGTTGAGCGCATTTTCAACGATATTAGTCGTTACTGCAGCCCTGCTAAACTTAGTGTTTTCGCAAGGTATACGCGCAGAGGTGGTTTAGATATTAATCCATTCCGCAGCAATTATGAGAAATATCCCACCGTGCATCGATTAGTCAGACAATAGCGGATAGACTTATCGTAACGACTGAGATATTTATCTGGCTCTGTCGCATTAAGGGATGGAATCACCGTGTTTAGCGAGGAGCTGACCCCAGCCATCATCAATCAGGAAGAGAAGTTTTGCGGGTCTGAGAATATACATGCGCGGGATTATAACGTGCTACAGCAGCTGAAAAAAGAATTCCCTGACAAAGACTTAGCTCCCGCCGCAGGCGGGCTACTGTTCCAACTGAACCAGGGAGAGGGGCGTCATGCCGTAGCCTGAGCCATTTGCTATGGTCAGCATGGAGATCAGAAAGCGTTACCGTGAGGGCCAAGAAGATCAGTTGGGGGCACTGGGTCTGGTCACTAACACAGTCGTATTGTGGAACTCTCTGTATATACAGGAACGCTTACACACCTTCGCTCAACAGGTGAAACGCCAGAGGATGAGCATATTGCCTGCCAGTCACCACTGATGCATGGTCATATCAATATGCTGGAGCATTATACTTTTACCCTGCCGGAGAATATTCTGAAAGGAGAATTAATGCCATTAGATTTCAATTTAAACAATGAATTATCTTCTTAGCGTGGTTTTTACACGATTGGCCCTCAAACTCCTATTACGCTTTTTTGGTTTTGCAGGATGTGGCAGCCTGAATACTCAGGCAAAATACTATCCAGGAAAACCGGGGCGCTCCACTGGACAGTGAGTCGCTTTGTCGTATTTCAACTGGGAATGGGCCGTTACTCTCCTTGTAAGGAGAGCAACGCAAAGCACTTAATTTCCCTTTTGACAAAAGATTGCAGGCGTACAACCCACCACTGAGATATCACCATCACTCGTAACCCACAGACGGTTACGGTACTGACTTGCCAGCGGATTGACTGACTCCGCAGACAGTTCCCCTATTTTCATAGCGTCAGACTTCTCGTTAACTTTTTGTGCCACTTCCATTGCCCATGTGAAACGGTTCATCGTATTCAGTCCATCAATTTCAAGCGGAAAACTGGCTCCACTTCTTTTATTGAATAACTGAAACACTATTTTTTCAGGTAGTGTCGACTGCTCACTGGTGATTATGCTGACAGGTAGCGTGCTGTCAGCCCGGTTGTTCAGGCGCCATTTTTCATTAGCTGCCTCAGCCGGAAGGAATGTCAGCTGGACAGTGACCCCCTGCCATTTCTCACCTCCAGGCAACCAGAAATGGTTTCGGTATGAACTGGCCAGTGGCGTAATAACCCCGTTTTCCATTTCTCCGGCTTTCAGTACTCCACCGCTGCGGTTAATGGCTTCCGCCAGACGTAACGGCCAGGCCGTAATACCCAGCATGTCCGGGTCAGCGGCAGGCAGCGTCAGGGAGCCGGAATCCAGAGGTTTACCATCCGCAGAATTTACCTGCCAGGTGATATGTCGGTGGCTGTGAAGTGGAGTGCCCTGCTCTTCTGGTAGTGTGCCACTGATGGCCAGTCCGGTGTCTGCATACTCTTCGCCGGCTGTACTCAGCGGGAGGATATGGAGTGTATCTTCTATAAGAAGAACCAGTTTATTATTAATAAAGTTAAACGCTCTGGGGAAATGATCCCCTGTATTAAAGGTGGAGACAATTTTTGTTTTTTTCGTTTCTGGAGAAAACGACCAGACAGTATAGCTACGCTCCCTGGCATTTTCAGACTCTTTTAACGAATAGGAAAAGCTATATCCCTGGCCGGTGTTTTTATCGAAAACAACAGGAGATACAGCATAAGGTGTAGTAACCGTGTTTTCCGGTGGGAATGGAATAAAGGTTTTTTTAATGTTCGATTTCTGATCAAAAACCAGAATCCCGGCACCTTCAGTTTCTGATACTCCATCGACATAAATTGCCCCGTCGGGTCCGGGGACTAATTTCTTATAAGCTGAAGAACCAGTATCTGGATATGACATTTGCCATAACAGTTTACCCGGCGAGGAAGAAAATGGTTGAATTTTAGCCATTATTAATTTTGGTTGTGGTAAGAGCTCATCATACTTTGTTCCATAGATGTCACCATTGTTATCAGTGACTGGAGCAAAACCATCAATAAAATGAGGTGTTTCGTCAATAACTCTTCTTTCTGGCAAAGATACAATCTCAGCTTTTTGTTCACTGATAAGGTAAATCATGGTCCTATCCGGACTGACAATGCTGCCTCGTGACGCCATAAGAAAGTCCTGATCCCATGAAATTGCACTGTTATCAAGACTAATTTCTGTGATGCTGGTACTGTGACGGGAGTTATTGTCAAATCTGGTGTACGGAGCAATCAGGCAACGATCTGATCTGATGTTTCGTGGACCTGTACCCCGTCCTTAAACGGGACGTTATTCACTACCAGCGTTAGCAGATTAAATCCCGGAAGCCGGTTCCAGTTTTTTTGTGCTGACTGCAGCAGTTTGAATACCATCGTAAGCGTGGTTTCTCTCGA